>JAJZHT010000041.1 GCA_021804455.1 Pseudomonadota bacterium
ATTACGTGTTGCCGCCGGCAGTTTAACCGTCAACCCATCCAGTTCTTCTGTCATAATAATTTGACACCCTAGACGGGACGTATGTGTTAGACCAAAAGCTAAATCCAACATATCTTCCTCATCTTCTGTGGCAGGCGATAAAAGATCATACCATTGGCTATCCACTATCACATGGCATGTTGAACACGCCAACGAACCCTCGCAAGCTCCCTCTAGATCAATATCATTACGATGAGCAATCTCTAAAACAGACAAACCAACAGGGGCATCAACTTCTTTGATTTGGCCATCATTTTGAACAAATTTCATTTTAGGCATGGGATTTCTTTCTTTTCGACAATGAAAATTACGATAATTGTTGTAAACCTTTATGCAGGTTTGAAACCATTTTTCGCTTTGAAAAGTCGCGTGTCAACGCCACGATTCTTTGAAGATGTTGATGCACAACATCAGGTTCTTTTGGATCTGCATCGGTTAGACATTGCAAAAAACTCAAAGCTTGTGAAAAACTTTCTTTCTCTTCTTCTTGCAATAAGTCCTTATCACGCGTTAACGCATATTGCAAGATATCAATCAATTGTTGTGCTTGAAGACGAATCTCGCTCAGGAAACGTTGTTGAAGATCCTCTCGACTGCTGGTAAACCCTTCGGTAATCATCCTTTGTAAATCTTCTTCCGTTAAACCATAACTGGGCTTGATTTCTATTTTTTGTGCCATACGGGTTATCTTTTCTTGGGCTGAAACCGTTAATAAACCATCACTGTCAAGAGAGAACGTAACATCAACACGAACTTTCCCTGCAGGGGCTTCAGGAATTCCTGTTAAAATAAATTCTCCTAAGGATCGACAATCTTTAACAAATTCTCGCTCCCCCTGGACAATATGAATTTTCATCTGGGTTTGATGATCGTGATAGGTTGTAAATTCCTGAGAGACCGTTGTAGGAATAGGGGTATTGCGAAGGATAATTTTTTCAACGACGCCACCCATCGTCTCCAACCCTAAGGATAAAGGTGTTACGTCCAAAAGGAGGGTATCAGAACCTCGTGTTAGGGCAAGAGCCTGCCGGGCTGCGCCCAAAGCCACAATTTTATCGGGATCAAGGTTGGTTAAAGGTATTTTTTGAAAAAAGGCTTCAACCCCTTGACGAACTGCTTGCAACCGCGTGGATCCCCCTACCAGAACCAGTCCTTGAATGTCCTCTATAAAAAGTTCGGCATCTTTCAAAACTTTCTGACAAATTACCAGGGTTCGATCGACAAAAGGTTGGCATAACTTCTGCAAATCATCTTGTGTTAAACGTAAATTCTTATAAGACCAAGTGGGCTGTATCGTTAAGCTCTCTTTTGCTTGACGAGCCAAAGATAGGGCTGTGGTTCGATCATCAGAAACTTTTCCTCCCCAAAAATCAACAATGGCTTGATCGATATCATCTCCTCCCAAAGTAACATCACCTGCTGTTGCTAAAACCTGGAAAACACCTTGGGTCATTTTAAGGATTGAAAGATCAAAAGTCCCTCCCCCCAGGTCATACACAGCGTACAACCCGCTTGCGTTTTGATCCAAACCATAAGAAAGAGCGGCTGCGGTAGGTTCATTCAAAAGGCGAAGAACTTTAAGACCGGCTAAACGAGCGGCATCTTTTGTGGCCTGACGTGCTGTGTCATCAAAATAAGCCGGCACAGTAATCACCGCCTCATAAACAGGCTGTTCAAGAGATTCTTCGACTTTCTTTTTGATGTACTGCAAAACTAAGGCCGATAATTCAACAGGTGTTTTACCGCATGATAAAACTTGGGCAGGTTGATTCATAAACCGCTTAAAGGATGAGATCGATATTTCCTTACGATCTAAAGAAAGACCGGTTTTCCCCACGATACAGTCTCCCCCTTGAACACAAGTAATAACGGAAGGCAGCAGGGGACCTTGCGCCAAATCAATAACATGGGGCGTAGAATCCCCTTCTCTTATCACAGCAGCAACAGAGTGGGTTGTCCCCAAATCAATACCAACAGCATAAAGTGGAGAAAATGATCTTAGGGAGGTATCTGGCTCTGTAATTTGTAGCAACATGAAATTCCTCTTAACCTTAGGCGACAGCAACAGATTCTGAGAAATCAGAACCTTGTGCGTGTCTGAGAGTTTGAATTAAATAACTCAATTCCAAATACTTCTGTTGCAAGTTTCCGGGATCTTGAGCTTGCCAAGCGTGCTCAAAATTATTCTCACAAGACTGAATCCTTTGTTGTAATTCATGACAAAACTGACTTTTCTCTGATGCTGTTTTAAAATTTTCTAACTGTTCGCGCCATTCCATCACCTCGGCTAATAAGAGGGGATCACAAACATTCTCATCAGGCGAAGGACAACCCTTAAGTCTCAACAAAGCCTGGGCTCGTAACAAGGGGTCCTTCAAGGCCGTATAGGCACGGTTAATCCATGCTGACATCATCTGGGCTGTATGCGCCTCTCCCGGCCTATTAACAAAACGATCGGGATGTAACTCACGTTGCAAAATCAGATAATGGCGTTCTAAAACCTCTTTGTCTATTTTGTACGCAGGCTCCAAAGCCAATAAGGCAAAAGGGGTTGCCTGAGGACGAACCTTTTCAATATCTAAATCTATAAATTGGCGTGGATCAACAGACACTTTTTACTCTTTTCTTGACAGCTTTAAATATGAAACGATTGCCCACAGCCGCACCTTCCTTTTTCGTTGGGATTACGAAACACAAATCCAGATTGAATTTTATCTTCGACAAAATCCATCTCAGAACCCAAAATAAACAAGGTCGCCTTAGGATCAATTAATATAAGGGTCCCTTCTTTTTCTATGACTTCCTCAAAAGGTTTTTGATCATCAGCATATTCTATGGCGTACGAAAGCCCCGAGCAACCTTTGGTACGAATACTAATGCGTATGCCCACAGAAGATTTGCCACGCTTTGCCAGCAGAACTTGTATGCGCTTTAAAGCCTCAGGAGTAATCGTAATAGGATCAGGCATGATCAGCAAACACCTTCATTATCCTCTAATTCGGCCTTCTTGACACGATAGTTCTCAATGGCAGCTTTAATGGCATCTTCAGCTAAAATTGAGCAATGTATCTTAACGGGTGGTAAAGCCAAATGATGGGCAATTTCTGTATTACGAATCTCAGCAGCCTGATCCAAAGTTTTACCTTTGATCCATTCTGTTACCAAAGAGGACGAAGCAATTGCAGACCCACAGCCGAAGGTCTTAAATTTCGCATCCTCAATAATTCCTTGATCATTCACTTTAATCTGAAGCTTCATCACATCCCCACAGGCAGGTGCACCCACTAATCCTGTACCAACATTTTTCTCTTTGTTAGAAAAAGAACCAACGTTCCGAGGATTTTCATAATGATCAATTACTTTTTTACTATACGCCATGATCCCCTCTTCTTTCTTTTTTAATGACTTGCCCATTGAATTGTTTTCAGATTAATCCCTTGTTGAGCCATCTCCCAAAGGGGGCTCATTTCGCGCAATTTTTCAACAGCCTGAACCACTTTATCAATCGCTTGATCAATTTCCTGAATCGTTGTAAAACGCCCAATACCAAAACGAATGGAGGTATGGGCCAATTCTTCATCAACCCCTAAAGCCCGCAAAACATAGGACGGCTCTAAGGAAGACGAGGTACAAGCGGACCCTGATGATACAGACAGTTCCTTAATCCCCATCATCAAGCCTTCTCCTTCAACGTAAGCAAAACTTAGGTTCAGATTTCCCGGAATCCGACAAACGGGATCCCCATTCAGATAAACATGGGAAAGCCTTTGTGTAATACCCGCGTACAATCTCTGACTTAAAAGACGAATTCTTTCTGTTTCCGTCGTCATTTCCTGAGATGCCAAAGAGCAAGCCTCACCCAAACCAACACATAAAGGGGTCGGTAAAGTCCCAGACCGCATTCCCCGTTCCTGCCCTCCTCCGCTGGTTAAGGCATGCATACGAATACGGGGCTTTCTGCGGACAAACAAGGCACCAATCCCTTTGGGACCATAGACCTTGTGTCCTGAAAGACTCAGAAGGTCAATATTCATCTCATTGACATCCAACGGTATTTTACCCACAGCCTGAGCCGCATCCGTATGAAAAAAAACACCTTTTTCACGGCAAATTCTGCCAATATCTTTTAAGGGTTGGATCACACCGATTTCATTATTAACCGCCATGATTGAAACCAACAAAGTTTTGTCTGTGATGGCATCTTTTAAGTGTTGCAAATCAACCAAACCGTTCGCCTGTACAGGCAAATAAGTAACTTGAAAGCCCTGCTGTTCCAGTTGACGGCAACTTTCTAAAACGCATTTGTGCTCTGTAACGCAGGTGATAATATGGTTTTTTTGATCCTGATAAAAAGAAGCCACACCTTTGATTGCCATATTGTTCGATTCTGTAGCACCACTGGTAAAAATAACCTCACGTTCATCCGCTTTGATAATATCAGCAACCTGTTGACGTGCAGTTTCAACAGCCTCTTCTGCCATCCAACCATGGGGGTGATTGCGAGAATGAGGATTACCAAACACAGCGCCAAAATAAGGGATCATCTTTTCCAACACCCTTGGATCACAGGGAGTCGTTGCCTGATAATCTAAATAAATTTGCTCCGCTGGAGTAAACAGAGAAGAAGAAATTTTAGGCAAAACTGAGAGTGGCATAACCATATTCCTTTTCCACATTTTTTGAAAAACACCCGGCCGCAAATGTTTTATCATCCTTACCACATCGTTTTAAAACTTGGTGCCAGGCTTGAACAAACCTTTCGACCTCCGGCTCTGTAATAGTGGGCGGTAGGCTAATCCTTAAAGCAGAGGCTCGATGAATCTCTGGAATTCCCATAGCCTTTAAAACCCTTGAAGGGTAAACTTTACCAGAAGAACAGGCTGAACCACTGCTCACAGCAAATCCCAATAAATCCAAATTCATAACTTGTGTTTCACTTTTAACCCCTGGCATAGAAACAAGGGTTGTATTAGGTAAGCGCTTGGCTTGCCCCCCAAAAATAACACTGTTGGTAGTGAACTGTTGGATTTCTTTCTCCATCTCCAGGCGTAATTTCTGAACGGGTTTCCAATCAATTTTAGAACAGGCAAGACACGCCGCGGCAAAACCCAAAATTCCTGCGATATTCTCGGTTCCTGCCCGATAAAAACGCTCTTGTCCACCACCTTTCAGCAAAGGTCTAATCACACCCTCTGCGGGAACAATTAAGCACCCAACCCCTGTTGGTCCCCCAATTTTATGAGATGAGAAAGAGATCATATCCAAATTATGCCAGGGAAATTCCAACCGTCCCAACCCCTGAACAGCATCGCTATGAACAACCGCCCCATATTGTCTCGCAAGAGTTATAACATCGAAAAGAGGCTGAATAACTCCTGTCTCATTATTGGCCATCATCACCGAAACCAAGGTCGGCCCCTGATAAGGTTGACTTAATAGCTTCTCGAGAGCCTCTAAATCAAGGGTTCCGTCTTCTAAAACGGGAATAAGGATCGCATCCTCCCGAACCGCTTGAATGGAATCATGTTCAATGGCTGAAATTAAAACACGCCCTGGAAAAGAGGCTAACGCCAAATTATTTGATTCTGTAGCACCACTGGTGAAAACAAGACGTTGGCTTGAAACACCCAAAAAATCGGCAATGTGCTGCCGTGCTGTTTCTATTTTCTGACGAACCACACGACCAAACCCATGCACAGAAGAGGGGTTTCCTAATAAGGAAAAAGCTTCGCTTGCCGCTTGGTATGCCTCATAACACAAAGGGGCTGTTGCGTTATAATCAAGATAAATCGCCATTATCTACGCTCCTCCCCTCTGTAAGTAAAGAATCCGATCGCCGCAGGTGCTTTTGGTAGATATCAGCCAAACTAACACTTTCCAAAAACGAATGCATAACCGCACTCAACTCTTCCCATAAATCATGGGTCAAACACCGACCGTGCACCTGGCACCCCTGACGATTATCAACACACTGTGTGGCCTTAAAAGGCTTATCAACTGCCATAATAACGTCTGCCACGGGAATAAGCGAGGCCTCTTTAGCCAGAACATAGCCGCCTGAAGCCCCTCTGAGGCTGTTAACCAAGCCCTTATTTCTCAACTTTAAAAAAATTTGTTCCAAAAAAGACAAGGGCAAATTTTGCCTTGCCGCAAGAACTGTCAAAGGCACGGCGTTCTTTTGAAAGGATTGCAGCTTTGCTAAATCAGCCATTGCCATCACAGCATACCTTGCCTTTGTGCTAAGCCGCACGTCACATTCTCCTTTTACCCTAATTTCGTAGCTTTGATCAAAAGACCATGCTAGAATCGGCCTATCTTGAAGCTAGAAACATCTATTTATGGCTCCATCCCATAAGTAGAGTATTCCGACTGTGGAAGTCAACAATCATCTTAAAGATTAGCAAAAATATTGATGTTTAAGTATGATGGCAGACACGATACCAAAAAAACCTCGTTTTGAATAAGGTTAAAAAGGAAAATTAAATGCCAGAAGTTATCTTTAGTGGTCCTGCCGGTCGACTTGAAGGACGCTATCACAATGCAAAAGACAAAGATGCGCCTATTGCCTTGATTCTTCATCCTCACCCCAAACATGGCGGAACAATGAACAATAAGATTGTTTATACGCTTTACCGCTGTTTCATTGATCAGGGCTTCAGTACCCTGCGTTTTAATTTTCGGGGTGTAGGGCGTTCAGAAGGTGTTTATGATAAAGGCGAAGGGGAGCTTAGCGATGCTGCCGCAGCCCTAGATTGGCTTCAATCGATTAACCCTCAAGCGCATCGTTTTTGGGTGGGGGGTTTTTCATTCGGTGCTTGGATTGGGATGCAACTGTTAATGCGTCGACCCGAGTTGGAGGGTTTTATTTCTGTCAGTCCCCCAGCCAATCTTTATGATTTTAATTTCTTGGCCCCCTGCCCTGTCTCAGGTCAGATTCTTCAGGGAACGGCGGATACAACAGTTCCGCATGAAAGTGTTGCAACCCTTATTGCCAAACTGCGTAATCAAAAAGGGATTCGTATCGATTATCAACTTATCGAAGGGTGTGATCACTTTTTTACAGAGCATCTAAGTACTATAAAAACACACGTTGATGCTTACCTAAGTTGTCGTTTAGAACCTTTTCGTCAATCTTTAGCTAGTTAAAAGATAATGATTGGACTTATTAAAGATCGCCTTGCGGCCAAAGTACAAACTTCCGATGCAAAATGCATCTTGGATGTTCGTGTTCAGGATTTTTCAATCCATGTGTTAGAGGCTTCGAACCAATCCCTTGTCTTGGTTGATTTTTGGGCACCCTGGTGCGGACCTTGTCAGCAATTAACCCCTTTACTGGAAAGGATGGTTACAGAACACCCAGGACTGGTGCGTTTGGCTAAAGTTAATGCCGACGAAGAGCCTCAACTTACAGCCTATTTAAGGGTTCAGTCCTTACCCACCGTTTATGCCTTTGCAAAGGGACAACCGATTGATGCTTTTGTCGGACTTTTGCCCGCAGAAAAATTAAAAGAATTTATAAAAAATGCTTTAGCAAAAGCAAATTTAGCTCCCCAGGAAAATGATCTTTTGAAACTGTGTGAACAGGCCGATCATGCCTTTTACCAAAAAGACCCTCTGCACGTCTCCTCCTTATATGAGTCTATTTTGCGCCAAGATCCTACTAACCACAAAGCCCTTGTTGGTTTGGCGCGGTCTTATTTGATGCTAGGGCAAAGGGAAAAAGCTCAACGAATCGATGCCCAGCTTTCTCCTGAACACACCCCCCCTTCTGAAGGTCAATCTTTAGCCGCTCATTTCGACTTACTTTCTTCTTTAGAGGATTCATCGTCCTATCCTTCGAGTTTTTCTAAAGTCTTGAAACTCTGTTTGGAGGCTGATTTCGAGAAGGCTGTTGATCATCTGTTAGAAATGGTAAAGAATTCTGAATCTCAAGACGCTGAGATTGCAAAAGCACTTCTTTTAAAGATCTTTACAGTTTTGGGTTATCAACATATTCTATCCATAGAAGCAAGGCGCCGATTATCTGCGATGTTATTTGCATGAAGGATCTTGATTTCGATCTCTATGATTTGCCCTCTACACTGCCATTGTTGGCAGTGCAAGGGGCCGTATTGCTTCCTCGCACCCAGCTCCCTATTCCTATTTACGACCTTGACCATTTGATCATGGTTTTTGATGTTCTTAAAGAACATCAAATGATTGGCGTTGTTCAACCTAGAATTGATAAAGTTTCGCCCCAGGATTATGTAGCAACCTTTAAAACGGGTTGCGCTGGCAAAGTCGTGGACTTTAACGAGGTTGAGGAAGGACGTTTTTTGGTAACCCTAAAAGGTGTCTGTCGTTTTGAAATTACGGAAGAGATCACTCACAAAAGTGGGTATCGTCAAGCCCGTGTCAGTTACAGTCGTTATAACCTTGATTGTGTTGAAGACATTGACTTTTCTTGTGATCGTCCTCGCCTTTTAAAAGCCCTTAGAGATTATTTTAAATTGGTCAATATGACGCCGAATTGGCAAGAAATTGACCAAATATCCAACGATAAGCTTATTACAGCTCTCGCCATGGTTTGCCCTCTAGAGGCAAGAGAAAAACAAGCTTTTCTTGAAACGCCTCACCCTAAAGACCAATCTCAACTGATCACAACATTCTTTGAACTGGCAACACTTGACGGTGTATCACCCACTTGTCATTAAGGAGTCCTTATGAGTGCGATTGACCCACGTCTTTTAG
>JAJZHT010000042.1 GCA_021804455.1 Pseudomonadota bacterium
GGCACAGACATTGATTTTTCTGATCAGTCATGCTTGGGGACAGGTTTTGGCAACTCTACGATCTCGGTGCCAACGTTATGATTTGTACCCCCTAGAAAAACAGGATTTGGTTTCATTCTACCACAACCAGGAGGAGATCAAAGATCCTTTATTTCAGATCAGCCAGGGCAGCATAGGACGCTACCAACAGCTGCTTCAGGCAGGGGGGGAGGAATTTTTGAATTCTTTAAAGTCGATGATCACTTTGGCCCGCCGAGGGCAATGGGTTCATTTACAAAAGTTCTGCCAAGATATCGCCAAAATTCCTGAAAAATTTGAAACTTTATTATGGGTACTTCCTTTTTTGGTTTACCGATACACTCTTAGCTGTTCACTAGATGTTCAGGAAGAGTGGCTTTTGATTTGGCAAAAGCTAACGCATTTTTTAGTGGCGGCTAAGGATCGACACCTCGATAAAAATCAGCTATTACTAGGCTGTTTTTTGGTGATTGAAAATCCTTATGATCATGTAGGATCCCTTTCAGAGTTAAAAATCTAAGGCTTTTATGACAAAATCTTTCTATGTTACTTCTCCCATTTACTATGTTAACAGTGCTCCTCATATTGGACATGCTTATACGACTTTTGCCTGTGATACCTTGGCGCGCTATAAACGCTTGGCAGGGTATGATGTAAAATTCCTGACAGGAACCGATGAGCACGGCCAAAAGGTAGAAAAAGCTGCCGGTCAGAGGGGCTTGTCGTCCCAGGCCTTTGTTGACCAAATCTCGGCAACATTTCGTCAACTTATTCCTCTTTTACAGGCAACACCGGATGACTTTATCCGAACCACAGAACCGCGTCATATCCAGGGGGTACAATACCTTTGGCAACAGTTGGTTGACCGAGATCAAATCTATTTGGGGGAATATTCAGGGTGGTATGCGGTACGGGATGAGGCCTTCTATGCTGAATCGGAACTGGTTGATGGCAAAGCACCTACGGGGGCCGATGTAGAATGGATTACAGAACCCAGTTACTTTTTTCGTCTTTCGGCCTGGCAAGAGAAGCTTCTGCGCCTCTATCATGATCACCCCCATTTTATTGCCCCTGAAAGTCGCCGTAAGGAGGTGCTTCGATTTGTAGAGGGGGGACTAAACGACTTGTCGATCTCCCGAACCAGCTTTCGTTGGGGGGTCCCCGTTCCTGAGAATTCTCAGCATGTTGTTTATGTGTGGCTGGATGCTTTAACCAATTATATCACAGCCTTGGGGTATCCTGATCAGCAGCATGATTTTAAAAAGTTTTGGCCTCATGCTGTTCATATCGTTGGCAAGGATATTCTGCGTTTTCATGCTGTTTATTGGCCAGCTTTCTTAATGGCAGCTGATTTGCCACTTCCCAACCAGATTTTTGCCCATGGATGGTATACGAATGAAGGTGTCAAAATTTCTAAATCCTTGGGCAATGTTATTGACCCTGTGGATTTATTAGAAAAGTTTGGAGCAGATAGCCTTCGCTATTTTATGCTGTGCTAAGTGCCTTTTGGTCAGGATGGCGATTTTTCTCAGCAACATTTAATTAACCGCTATAACAGTGACCTTGCTAATTCTTATGGAAACTTGGTTCAGCGAGTTTTATCCTTTATTGCAAAGAATTGCAAAGGTCAGATTCCCCAACCAGGGACCTTCCAAGAAACTGATATGGTTCTAAAGAACATGATTGCCTCTTTACGGGAAACATTGGATGCAGATCTCCAGAACATGGCTTTTCATAAATATGCTGAACATATTTGGCAGGTCATCAGCAGAGCAAACCAGTATATTGATGAACAAAAACCTTGGGTTTTAAAAAATGAGAATCCAGAACGTATGAAAACGGTTCTTTATACTCTGGTTGAAACAATTCGTCAAATTGCCCTTGTGACCCAACCCCTGTTACCCAAGGCGAGTTCTTCTATTCTGGATCAACTGGCGGTTGATAGCCATCAACGCAACTTTGCCAATTTGAATCACTGTTTAAAGCCAGGAACTTCTTTGCCCGAACCTTCAGCTGTTTTCCCACGTTATTATCCAGTCTAAAAATATGCGGTTAGCCTTATATCAGCCTGAAATTCCTCAAAATACAGGAACCCTTCTTCGATTAGGGGCGTGTTTGGGGTGGGGGGTGGATTTGATTGAGCCGTGTGGTTTTGTTTTGGATGATGCCCGGCTGAAAAGGGCGGGAATGGATTATTTGCAAAAAGTTATGTTACGGCGTCATCCAAGTTGGCAAGAGTTTAGGGATTCTTATCCGGATCATCGAAAGATTTTATTGGATACTAAAGGATCCGTGGATTACTTGGATTTTTCCTTTCAACCTTGCGATATTCTTTTGTTGGGAAGGGAAAGTGACGGCGTGCCTGACTCTGTTTTTCAGCAAACCAACCATCAATTAAGAATTAACTTACAAGAAGGTAGCCGTTCCTTAAATGTGGCCATAGCAGCCGCTATGGTGGTGGGGGAAGCACGGCGCCAATTAAGGGGGATAGAATGACCACCGATCTTCAAAAACACGATTTACAAGCATGGTTCCAAAGCTTACAAAAAAGAATTTGTAAGGCCCTGGAAGATATTGAAGACGAGTATAAACATCCAACCCTTTTACCAGGGCGCTTTGATTTTAAGTCGTGGAAAAGGGACGAGCCAGAGTTTGCGGACCGAGATGGTGGGGGAGGGACCATGGCCCTTTTAAGGGGGGCCGTTTTTGAGAAAGCTGGTGTTAACGTTTCAACAGTTTATGGGCAATTTTCACCTGAATTTGCACCACAGATTCCTGGCTGTGATGAAGAAAGAGGTTTTTGGGCGAGCGGTCTATCCTTGGTGATTCATCCTTTAAATCCCTTTGTTCCGGCTGTTCATATGAATACAAGGCATTTGATGACAAGTCAAAGTTGGTTTGGTGGCGGGGCCGATTTAACGCCCACTTTTGAATTTAAAGAAGATACTCATGATTTTCACGCGGGTCTGCGTCAGGCCTGTGATCAGCACCATCCTGATGACTATGCCAAGTTTAAATTGTGGTGTGATGAATACTTTTATCTCCCCCATCGTCAAGAACCAAGAGGCGTTGGAGGAATTTTTTATGATTATTTAGATACGGGTGACTTTGATCACGATTTTGCTTTTACGCGGGCTGTGGGGGAAGCTTTTCTTGACCTTTATCCTAAAATTGTGCGACGCCATTTGCATCAACCTTGGACGGCGGATGATAAGTATCAACAATTGATTAAGCGAGGTCGTTATATTGAATTTAACTTGCTTTATGATCGAGGAACTTTATTTGGTTTGAAAACAGGGGGAAATGTAGAGGCTATTTTAATGTCGCTTCCTCCTGTTGCCAGTTGGCCTTAACAACATCAGCAATGTGAAGGTTTCCTAAAGAAACTGGATCGGTGGCTGAATCCATAAAAAGCCATAAAAAGTGCGACTGTTGAGGTGCAGAGTTGGAAGAGCAAGTCCATAATAATCAAAGATCAGAAAAAGAATACGGTAAGGATGATGTGTGTGTGGGGAGCCATGGCATGAAAATGATGCCAAACCCACTCTTGGTATTGGGATATGGGTGATCTTTTTTAACGGAGTTTAGTTGTTAACCAAGATTAACAAAAGGTTAATTTATTTTTTTGCCACCCCCCGCCCACTGCCTCCCTTAACGGGAGGGGGGCTAAACCCACCACCTTCAAGAATCCGCGGGCAAAACGCATCTTATCGCCTCTTATTCTCGTTTTTAAAGAGGTTTCTATTACCTAGGTTATCTCCTATAATGTCCCCAAAAACCTTACCAAAACGTTAATTTAGAAAATATTTTGTTAACAGTACCCTGTTAAAGGACAAGGCTTGTGTCAAAAAAAACAGGGAATCTAACGTTCAAGGGATTTGTATTTGATACGGTGGGGTTGATCCGCGGCAACGCCCAGGCGTTTCTTTCGATCTTCTTCGTAGGTTTGGTAATTCCCTTCGAACCAAATTACCTGACTGTCGCTTTCAAAGGCTAGGATATGGGTAGCAATTCGATCTAAAAACCAACGATCGTGGCTGATGACAAGGGCACAGCCTGCAAAATCTAACAAACCCTCTTCCAAAGAACGCAAAGTTTCCACGTCCAGGTCATTCGTTGGTTCGTCCAACATCAACACATTGGCGCCTGATTTTAAAATTTTAGCCAGGTGAACTCGATTGCGTTCTCCCCCTGAAAGTTGTCCAACTTTTTTTTGTTGATCCGCACCACGAAAATTAAACAAACCACAATAGGCACGGCTGGGCATCGATTTTTTCCCCAACATCACTTCGTCCAGGCCTCCCGATATTTCTTGCCAAACTGTTTTATTAGGATCCAAAGCATCCCGTGATTGGTCAACATATCCCAGGACCACACTTTCTCCTATTTCCAAAGATCCTGAATCGGGTTTTTCTTGACCTGTAATCAGGCGGAACAAGGTGGTTTTCCCGGCACCATTCGGCCCAATAACCCCTACGATCCCTCCTCGGGGAAGGCGAAAGTTCAAGGTATCCATCAATAAACGGTCTTTGAATCCTTTTGTAAGGCCATGGGCTTCGATGACTTTATCTCCTAGGCGTTGACCCGCAGGGATGTGGATGGCGCCATCTCCTTGCCCTTGATCAAACGTTTGATTTAACAATTGTTCATAGGCTTGAATACGGGCTTTACTTTTACTTTGACGGGCCTTAGGCGATTGACGGATCCATTCCAGCTCACGGGCTAATTGTTTCTGGCGGGCGTTTTCTTGTTTTTGTTCTTGCCCTAGGCGTTTTTGCTTTTGCTCCAACCAGGCGGAATAATTTCCTTCATAGGGAATACCTTGTCCTCGATCCAGTTCTAGGATCCATCCTACCACGTTATCCAGGAAATAGCGATCATGGGTAATTAAAACAACCGTTCCGGTGTATTCTTTAAGATAACGTTCTAGCCAGGCAACCGATTCCGCATCCAGATGGTTGGTTGGTTCATCCAATAACAACATGTCAGGTTTTTGTAAAAGAAGACGACACAAAGCTACGCGTCTTTTTTCTCCTCCCGAGAGTGTTTCGACCTTCGCATCACCTGGGGGGCACCGCAAGGCATCCATGGCAACCTCAATTTTTCGATCCAAATCCCAGGCATCAAGGGTGTCGATTTGTTCTTGTAATTCGGCTTGTTCTGTGATCAGAGCCGACATTTCGTCATCTGTTAAAGGGTCGCCAAAACGTAAGTTAACAGCCTCAAATCGATCCAAAAGGTCTTTAACAGGTCAAAGCCCCGCCATAATGTTACCGGCTACATCCAAAGTAGGGTCAAGGTAGGGTTCTTGGGGCAAATAGCCAATATGAACACCCTCTGCAGCCCAAGCTTCTCCTTGATAATCGTGGTCCAAGCCAGCCATGATTTTCAAAAGGGTGGATTTTCCCGAGCCATTAGGACCGATGATGCCAATTTTGGCTCCTGGAAAGAAAGATAGCCATATATCTTTAAGGATCTCACGCCCTCCTGGATAAATTTTAGAGAGACTTTTCATGACGTAAATGTATTGATAACTTGCCATTTTCTACGAATTCGCTGGTTTTTAAATATGGGCTATCCTGCCTGATTCCATGATTTTTGGCAAATGCTAGATTTTACCAAGATGACGGGGTATAACCAACAAAGATTGACTCAAAAGTTATTGTTATGGCATTTCCTACAAAACCTTCTTCGACCGGGCGTCAACTGGCCAGGCGCCTGCTTAAAGAACACGTCAGCCCCTATAAAGGTCTTTTTGCTCTGGCTTGTTTTTTTATGATTGTTGCAGCGGCAGCCACAGCAGCATTGCCCTATTTATTGCAACCTGTTTTTGACCGCGTTTTTACAGCGGTTGATACGCGTCTTTTGGTGATTTTTTGTGGAGCTGTTTTTTTGTCCTTTTTTGTTAAAGGGGCAGCTTCCTACGGTGAATCCGTTGTGATGACTTATGTTGGGCAAAAAATCATTTCCGATATTCAAAAACGAGTTTTTCGCCATTTGATGGGCAGTGATCTGGTTTTTTTCCACAATATTCCCAGTGGGGAGTTGTTGTCGCGGTTTACGAACGACGTCAATATGATGCGTAATGCAATCGCTTCCAGCTTAATTGGTTTGGGAAAGGACTCCTTTACCCTTTTATTCTTAATTGGTGTGATGTTTTATCGCGATTTTACCTTGGCTTTGATTGCCTTTATCATTTTTCCTACGGCGGTTGTTCCGATTGCCAAAATTGGTCGTAAAATGCGTAAAGTCACGGATCGGGCCCAAACTGAATTGGGAACTTTCACCACACAATTGACGCAACTTTTCCAGGCCATGCGTGTGGTGAAATCCTACAGCATGGAACCGGCGGAGGCGACCCGTGTTGACACCACGATTGATAAGATTTTTAAACTCATTTACAAGACCGCTCGCGTGCGTTCGGCTTCTCATCCTGTCGTTGAAACACTAGGGGGGATAGCCATCATTTTGGTAATTGCCTATGGTGGATGGCAGGTTATGCATCACAGTCGCACTACCGGGGAATTTATTTCCTTTATGGGGGCGATGCTATTAATTTATGAACCTCTGAAACGTTTAAGTAACCTCAATGCGAATGTACAGGAGGGGTTAGCCGGTGCTGCACGGGTTTTTGAGATTTTGGATACACCGGCCTTGATTGTTGATCCAAACCAGCCCGTTTCCTTAGAAAAAGCCCAGGGTCATCTTATCTTTGACCATGTTGATTTTTGTTATGGAGAGAATAAAAAAGCCCTTTCTGATTTAAGTTTTGTTGTACAACCCGGTCAAACTGTTGCTTTTGTTGGTCCCAGTGGGGCGGGAAAATCAACCATCATTAATTTAATCCCGCGGTTTTATGATGTAACAGGGGGGCGTATTTTGATTGACAATATTGACATTCGTCACTTGAAGCTATCAGAATTACGACACCAGATTGCCTTAGTCAGTCAGGAGGTTGCCTTATTTGATAGGACCATTGCTGATAACATTTCCTATGGCAACCCAGGGGCGACTCTTCAACAGATTCAACAGGCGGCTCAGGCCGCTGCCGCTACAGAGTTTATTTTTAAACTACCGTATGGATTTGATACATTTGTTGGTGAAAACGGTGTAAAATTATCAGGTGGGCAACGTCAACGTTTGGCCATTGCAAGGGCGATGTTAAAGAATGCACCGATCCTATTGTTGGATGAGGCGACTTCGGCTTTAGATACAGATTCAGAACGTCAAGTTCAGATGGCTCTTAAAACCCTTATGAAGGGGCGAACGACCCTTATGGTAGCCCATCGCCTATCAACGGTGGTGGATGCTGATCAAATTTATGTTTTAGATCATGGAAAAATCCAAGAACAAGGCAGTCACCAAGTACTTTTAGCCCTAGGGGGCATTTATGCTCGCCTATGGCAGGCTCAATCTCAGACAGGGGAAGGTGGGTAAATTTATATGGCGACGGTTTTGATCACACGCCCTTTTCCGTCGGCTGTTGAGACAGCAAAGGTTTGGGAATTATCGGGTTTCAAAACAGTTCTTGCTCCTTTGTTAAGGGTTCAATTTTTATCCGTTGATCTTCCCTCATTTGAGCTTTACCAGGCTGTGATCACAACATCCGCCATGGCTGTACGATCTTTGGCACAGTTAACATCGTGCCGCACAATGCCTTTATGGTGTGTGGGGAAAACTTCACGCTCTGTGGCCAGAAACTTGGGTTTTGAAAAAGTCTTTTCACCATCCTTGGATGCAGAAAATGCCTTGAGCTTGATAGAGTGTTTGCGCTCTTCCGTGGATCGCCAAAAACCTGTTTTATATTGCTGTGGTGATAGAACTCAGGTAGACCTTCCCGGCATCTTGATGGCTGATCAGATTAAGGTTGATACAAGAGTTGTTTACCAGATGATTCCGGTACAAACTTCGTGGTCTCTTCTTCAAACATTTCTTCAAAAACCCCAAACTCTAGGGATCACTTTTTATTCACAAAGAACTGTTCAGGTTTTTCGTGATTTCCTTTATCACACCCGGCTATTCAAAATTTACTACGATTGTTATCCCCTGGTCTTAAGTTTAAAAATTGCTGAAAACATTCGACCTTTTTTTAAAAATTCCCCTATTATCGGGTCGACAACCCCTCGATTAATAGCTACCCTGAAAGGGCAACTTTCTGAGAAGGAGGAAAACAATGCTTGTAGTCGATGATCAAAATCAACCTTCCACCGAGGGCAACAAAAAATTTTGGCAGTATCAGCATTTTTTCCATCACCTCTTTGTCAATTTTTTAATCAGCATTACCTTGGTTTTGGGAACGATTGTCTGGTTATTTTTCACCGCTTCGTTGTGGGAGAATGCTCTTT
>JAJZHT010000043.1 GCA_021804455.1 Pseudomonadota bacterium
CTATAGATTCTTTGGGTTTATTCAGGTTGTTAAAAACTTAAAATTTCTTGAAGGAAACTGTATTCAGATTTTTTTATCCGCTCTAATCCGTTAACCCTTTATCAATCAGAATTAACAAAAAGTTAATTTCATTTTTTTGCCACCCCCCACCCACTGCCTCCCTAAACGGGAGGGGGGCTACACCCACCTTCTTACAAAAACGGTGGGCAAAATTTTTCTTATCGCCCTTATGTTCTTGTTTCAAAAAGGGTTTCTTTTATCACCTCGGTTACTTTTTGATCATACCCCCAAAATCTTTACCCAATCGTTAATTTTGAAAATATTTCTTAACAAGATGAACAGGATCAGCTCAAATGACTTCTTTGCCTTGTTTTTTGATCTTTGGGTGTTCCTTGGCGCTCTGTAAACGGGGCGCTTCGACAGCCTCACTCCTTTGTATAGGGGTTCAACCACCATCCTAAGGATGTTTTATTTTTGATTGTTGCTTTGCAAAACCTTACGTACCATAGCAAAGTATACTCTAATATCGATGGTCATGTCTTATTACGCTCATAACGTCCTCTCTTGGATTATTTTTAATGCCGCTATCCTGGGAATTGTAGGGTTAGACCTTGGAATCTTTCAAAGAAAACCTCACACTCCTTCTTGCGCAGAAGCTTTAGTGTGGAGTGTGGTTTGGGTTACTCTTGCGATTATGTTCGGCGCTTGGCTTTCTTTCAGCCAAGGGAAGGAGTGGGCTTTGCTTTTTTTCACAGGGTATACGCTTGAAAAAAGCCTCAGCCTCGATAATATTTTGGTTTTTGCGGTTATTTTTCAAACCTTAAAAATTCCCTCTTGTTACCAACATAAAATTTTAAAGTGGGGAATTATTGGCGCCCTTATTATGCGTTTTTTGATGATTTGGTCAGGAGTTTGGCTCTTGGAAAAATTCCATTTTCTGATGTATTTTTTCGGTTCTATGTTAATTTTAACAGGGTGCAAAATAATTTGGACGAAAGGATCAAAAAGTTCTTTGGAAGAGAATTCCATTTGGCGGTGGGTACAAAAGATCTTGCCGATTGATCATTCCCTTAATCATGGAAAATTCTGGATAAGGCGTGGAGAAAAAGTTTTAGCAACACCTCTTTTTGTGGGTCTTATTTTGGTTGAGTTCTCAGACCTTGTCTTTGCTGTTGATTCCATACCAGCCATTTTTGCGATCACTCAAGATCCCTTTATTATTTACACAGCGAACATTTTTGCCATCCTGGGACTTCGTTCCCTTTATTTCCTGTTAAACAAGGCTTTAGAAAACGTGCACTCTTTAAAAAAAGGATTAAGTTTCATTTTAATTTTTGTGGGATGTAAAATGATGGGTCTTATTAAAATTTCCACTGTTAACTCTTTAATGATTATACTCATAATGTTGAGTATTGCTCTTTTGGCATCGTTTTTCCCAAGGAAAACCTCATGATAAGAAAAATTTTCAACGGTTTAAGTATAGCTCTTTTCACAGGGTTGTGGATTGGCACTTTTTCAATCATCTTACTTTTTTCTGACAATCTTTGGGTTCGAACAGCTGTTGCTGTTTTGTTTCTTCTAAGTTTGTTAACACTTTTTTGGGGGGTTCAACTTTATCGTCATGATAAAAAAAATCGGCACCATACTTCTTTAAACAAAGTAATTTACGATACGTTAAGTCAGCATCAAGAAGTTCATTTATTTGATGAATCGGGGAAGACCCTTTTCAGTACCCATCCCCATCTTTACCCCCATAAAAAAGAATTTTTACGTCGATTAATGATGAGAATGCAAGCGAGCCCAGAATCAGGCTATTTTAAAAAATGGGTTGAGGACCATTATCCTGGGCAAACCCTCTTAATCAGTGGAGCTAACGGTTTAGGGCAAGGCCAACGATGGTGGATTGCAACCGTTATTCCTGTTGATCCCTTAATTGTCCGAGGAAAACATCTTTTACTGATTACCTTAACAGAGGCCACTTCCCATTTAGAAGGTTACCACCATTTAAAGGATAACTATCAACGTCTAGAGTGTTTTTTGGATCAATCTCCCGTCGGAATTTTCTACCTTAATCGCACTCAACATATTGTTGGCCTTAATTCAACTTTATCGCAATGGTTAGGAAAAGGTCGTTCTGATCTTTTGGGGCAACCCATACAAGAATTGATTGACGAACCTTACAGTCAAATTCCTGATCATCCCGTTTTGGTGACCCTTCGTTCTGCTAAACAAAGTTTGTTGAAGGTGATCTGGTTCCCTCCTGATTTTAAAAGCAAAAATCAGGCTTCCTTTTTGTGCCGTGTTGATGAGGGGCTGCTGAATTCACTGTCAAATCCTCATAATCCTTCTGAAATCAGCTTTGATAAGGCCCCCATTCCTGCGGTTATGATTGAATCGGACGGTCGTGTTTTGGGTTTTAACCCTGCTTTCGCGGGTATGATCAGCGATGTGATCACCATTAACCACGACAGTCTTAAGGTGGGTGGAAATCTTTACGATCTTGTACACCGATCCACCCGAGAAGACGTTAAGAACCGTTTAACTCGCTTTTTTAATGATCAAACAGAAATTGTTCCTTTTGAAATACGGTTTGAGGGGATAAAAACTTATACAACCGCGTATGCTGCTAAATTATCGTCATTCAACAGAGAAGAAATTTTATTGATCCAGTTCATTGATATTTCTGAACAAAAACGTTTAGAACAACAGTTTATTCAATCTCAAAAAATGCAGGCCGTGGGACAATTGGCGGGTGGAATTGCTCATGACTTTAATAACCTTTTAACAGCAATGATTGGTTTTTGTGATTTACTTTTGCAACGCTATATGCCCAATGATCCTTCGTATATGGATGTTGTTCAAATTAAGCAAAACGCCAATAGAGCCGCTAATTTGGTACGACAGCTTTTGGCATTCTCTCGACAACAAAATCTACAGCCAAAGGTTATTACCATTACCGATACTTTGGCTGAACTCTCGGCCCTCTTGCGACGCTTGTTAGGCGCGGGGATTGATTTGCAAATGATTCATGGTCGTGATCTGTGGCCGGTACGTGTTGATGCCAGTCAGTTGGAACAGGTTATTATCAATTTAGCTGTTAATGCACGGGACGCGATGTCAAAGGGCGGCAGTTTGATCATTCGTACAGGCCATCATCATGTTTCTCGATCTCAGCAGCTTGGCCCTGATCTTATTCCTGTTGGTGATTATGTGTTGATAGAGGTTGTAGATACAGGTCATGGGATCCAACCCGAACATTTAGATCATATTTTTGAGCCTTTTTTCTCAACCAAAGAATTAGGTTCTGGCACGGGGTTGGGGCTTTCAACCGTTTATGGGATTGTCAAACAGACAGGAGGATTTGTCGCTGTTGAAAGCGAGATTGGGCAAGGAACAATTTTTAAAATCTTTTTGCCCCGTTACCTTGGACCCGAACTGGTAAATCATCCAATGATAGATCAGCCTTCTATGGATTTAACAGGTTCAGAGACTATCTTATTGGTAGAAGATGAGGACGCTGTTCGATTGTTTAGTGCCAGGGCTTTGCGTGAAAAAGGATATCGTGTTTTAGAGGCCAATAGTGGCGAATCCGCCCTTGAACTGATTAAAAAAGGGGAAGTTTTTGATTTGTTGATTACCGATGTCGTTATGCCGAAAATGGATGGACCCACTTTAAATAAAAAAGTACGCGATTTATTACCGGGTGTTAAAACGATTTTTATCTCAGGATATGCGGAGGATACCTTTCGTAAGAATTTGGGCGATAATACCCATATTCACTTTTTAGCCAAACCCTTCACTTTAAAAGAACTCGCAACAAAAGTTAAAGAAGTCCTGCATCTAAAAAAGACAGGGGTAGGAGGATAAAGTCTATAAAATCTTGTTTGTTAAATCTTCTAAATGCTGATGAAGATGAGTTGGTTTTTTAGATGTCGGCCAGGGGTGGTCTAGGTCAGCAAATTGACAATATAAATCCTGAATTTTTATACGAATTTCATGATCATCCGAAAATAGAAAATGGACATGATTTTTTGAGGGCATTGTCAAACTGAGAATGTTTAAAATACGACGAGAAGAGGATTGATGGAACCCCCGCAAATGAACCTCTAAAACCTCGCTGAAACAAAGCCCCGTATGAACACGGTAATAAGAGTTTTGGTCCTTTTTATGATCGATTGTTTCCCAACAAAAACGGTTAACAAGGCAACTAAAACGACCGTTTTTTGAATCATAATCTAAAGAACTAACAGACAAAAGCCCATCTTGCAAATAGGAAGATAAAACTTCTAAGTCAAGGGGTTGAATTGCAAGAAGTTTAAGAGGTTTAAAACCCGCATCAATCATAATCAATTTAAATTAAATTATTTTTTTTAGTATAGAAGGTCAAACTCTTTTCAGCAAGATGGGTATGTCTAAATTCTGAAAAAGGGGGATATTTATGTTCGTGTGGTTGGAGGCTGATTCCCCTATTTACATCGTGCCCCCAATTCTTATCAAATGTTAATTAGGAAGAGATTTTTCCACGAAACACACGTTATTTATAAGAAAAACTAGACTTTTTGCAATATAAGGCAGGCGTTTGTTCCACCAAACCCAAACGAATTGGACATAACAATTTTTAGCTTTCGTTCTTGGGGGTGATGCGGCACAAAGTTCAAATCGCAACCTTCAGAAGGATTATCAAGGTTAAGAGTAGGGGGCATCACTTGATCGCGCAGGGCAAGGGCACAAAATGCGGCTTCAATACTGCCCGCAGCTCCTAAAAGATGACCTATAGACGACTTTGTAGAGGATACTCCAAGGTTATAGGCGTGATCGCCAAATAAACGTTTGATTGCGCAAACCTCTGCAGCATCTCCTAACGGGGTGGATGTTCCATGGGCGTTAATATAATCGATATCTTCGGAATGAATTTGAGCATTTCTTAGAGCTTGACGCATGGCTCGATACGCGCCATCGCCATCCTCGGCAGGGGCTGTGATGTGGTGGGCATCTCCCGATAAACCATACCCAATAACTTCGGCATAAATCTTGGCCCCCCGTTTTTTAGCGTGTTCATACTCTTCCAACACCAACACAGCAGATCCTTCACCCATAACAAACCCATCGCGATCACGATCCCAGGGGCGTGAGGCTGCCGTAGGGTTATCATTAAAATTGGTTGAGAGAGCGTGGGCCGCTGCAAACCCAGAAAATCCCAAACGACAAATAGCTGCCTCTGTGCCACCAGCAATCATAACATCAGCATAACAATCGCGGATAAGACGCATGGCATCACCAATGGCGTGAGCACCCGTAGCGCAAGCGGTAACGACCGAATGATTGGGTCCTTTAAAACCATACTGGATTGAAACATGGCCAGAAACAAGATTTATAAGCGAAGCAGGAATAAAAAAAGGACTGATCCTTCTAGGGCCTTGATTTTCCAGGATTATAGAATAATCGTGAATACGAGAAAGCCCTCCTATTCCCGAGCCAATAATAACCCCTGTTGATTCTTTTTCTTCCTCGGTTTGAGGCGTCCATCCAGAATCTTCTATGGCCTGCATAGCTGCAGAAATACCATACAAAATAAAAGGATCCATCTTACGTTGATCCTTGGGGGATACATAAGTATCCGCTAGGAACGAGTGCTCCGTCTCAGGATCAACGGGAATCTGTCCTGCAACTCGTGCAGGAAGATCGCTGACATCAAAATTGGTGATTGTTCGTAACCCTGATTCTCCCTTTAACAAACGTTTCCAAGACGGTTGGGCCCCGTTTGCTAATGGACTAACAATCCCTATTCCTGTGATGACGACACGGCGCATAGGAAAACTTAGGCCTTCGCGGATTGGTCTTGGATATAGCTAATCGCAGCTTTAATCGTGGTAATTTTTTCAGCGGCATCGTCAGGAATTTCACAGCCAAACTCATCCTCAAATTTCATCACCAATTCAACTTGATCAAGACTATCGGCGCCCAAATCATCGACAAAGCTTGCGTTTTCTACAACTTTAGATTCTTCCACACCCAAATGGTCAACAACAATTTTCTTTACACGTTGAGCGATATCACTCATTGATAATTCCTTAAAACTGGTTAAAAACTTTTCCACCATTCATAACAGATTCTTCATAAAACTCAAGTCTCTAATTTAGGTAAGAACAAATCCTGTTTGTATTGCTTACAGCTTATTAAATATTTTTAAAAGGTGTTCTTTTCGTTCTTCTTCAATGTCTTGATGCAATTGAAGGAATAGCATGATATCAGCACACTTCTTCTTGGCTTGTTCCGATAACTTTTGATTATTTTTATTGATCCATTCCAAACTTGCCTGAAAGAAAGACAGATACATACTATCATCAAGCTTCAAATGCGTTTCTAAGGCATCTTTAAAATCCTGAACGTTTAAGACCGAATAAGATTGGATTTTTTCAATTAAAAGGGTTTTATCTGCTGAAGTTAAAAAACCTGTTCTAAGAGATGATTCAAGACCCAATCTTTTAATAATTTCAAGACTGAAACAGGTTTCATCGGGATCAAGTCTAGAGTTCGTTTGATGCAGCCATTCTAAGAAAGCCTGAAAAAATTCGTAATTAGATTGTTGAAAGTTTTCTATTAATAAATCTTCTTTTAAAAATTTTTGTTGATCGGGAAGATATAAGTCCCCGAATTCCAAAAGTAACTCACTTTTGTTTTTGACCGAAAGGCTAAAAGTCCCGATTTTTCCCAAGATATCTCCTTGCCACTCTAGAGGAGAAATCTGATGTCTCTTTAAAAAACGAAACAAAAAAAGTGCATCGTGGAAATCATAACGAAAATGAGTTAACACACCTTGGATGGAATCTTTTTTATCTTGTTGGCAATTTTCTGGAAGACTGAGATCAAAGACCTTAAGTATCAGCATATTCTTGGCCGCCTGAATCCTTTTTTTCCCATTTTCTATAATTTGCTGCATCGAAAGACCGCGGTTCTCATCAGATTCCATATCTGGAGGAAGTTTTATGGAATTGTTAGCAACTTGCGTTAAACGGATTGCGGACGTTAACATCATTCGCTGTTTTGGCGTTAGAATAACATTATGCTCTTTTAAGGTATGAAGGGCTTGTGTCAAAGGGGCTAAAGGAAAGTTGGATTTGCAGATAGTATGTTGAACAATTGCATCTACATCCAAAGTCTCTTGACTGTATAAAGAGTAAGGAAAAAGTATTAAGATCAAAATGATAAAATTATTCATAGTATTGATGTAAATATAGATTTTTTTCTATTTTAGAAAAAGTTTCTAAAGAAATAGTTAAAAGCAAAAATTTTATCTACTAAAAAACAACAAAACCTTAAAAAACTTTCTTCTTTGAGGCTTTTTAGAAATAAAAAATGATCTTGAATCTATAATTCCGTAGGAGAGCTTAAAGCCTCTATGGGACGTACAGCCTCTGGGATCATCGAGATACGTAATCGTTTATAGGGACCAGACGGTGCATAAACTTGTTTGACTGCTTGAATACAAATGAGGCCGCTGAATTTTTGTAGAAAGAAAGACCCCGCTTTCTCCAAAGCAGGACTTATAAACGATAGGATTTTCGATGTGGAAGGAGGGGTATACAACCCTCGACAAAAAAGGGTTGGTGTAAAGGAGTGGATGCGTAATATTTTGGAAAGCTGTGTCATGGTGTAAGGATGGCCATAACCAAACGGATTGTTTTCTATACATGTCCAAAGGCCTCGCCGATTGGGCACAACAAGGGTCATGGAACCATCAGGCTTTAGGATACGCCATGCTTCTTCTAGAAAATCTTTTGGATTGTGGCAATTTTCTAGAGCATGAACCCCAACCAGTTGATCAATCGATCGGTCAGGCAAAGGAAAAATATCTTCTTCCACCAGAGCAGAAAGCTTGGGTTGGTGAGGGGGCCATCCTAAAACTCCCTGGTGAGCAGGCATAAAGGAATAAACCGTATTTTTCTTAATGTTAAACATTTCTAGGAAAGGAAGAACATACCCAAAGCCCAAAATAACTTGCCCTGTCCGAATCGGACAGGTTTTTTTCAAAAGAGTTTGGATGTCCTTTTGGGCGAGGTTCCCTAACGGTGAGGCATAAAAGTCACGCAAATCAATTACATCAGTTGTCATAAGATTTTTCCTGTTGCATAGGGTGGCTATTTTGTCCAAATCGCGCTTGATCATTTTAACAGGGGTTTGTAGATTGGGGCAGCACGTTTATGACGATTTTCAAATTATAGGCTCTTCATGTTATCACGTTTTTTTGGAATGTTATCTGCCGATATGGCCATTGACCTTGGAACTGCTAATACTTTGGTTTATGTTAAAGGGCG
>JAJZHT010000044.1 GCA_021804455.1 Pseudomonadota bacterium
GGGTGGTAAAAAAAACAAATTAACTTTTTGTTAATCTTTGTTAAAAAAGATTAACAAATAAAATTCCCTAAAGAACACGCATACGATAGATTCAAACCACCTTGATCGCCGCTTGGACGACCAAAAATGGTATTGAAAACAACAGATTTTCACTCTCAACATCCTGTTTTGCAGCTGGCTTAAACCCCGTGCCTTAACCTTTGCTCCCCTTTCTCCTTGTATTCATGTTGTGTTGCTTGCGCCATATAGAAACGTTTGAACTCAAAAAATAAAAAAATCTCGTATATAAAGGCTTTATAAAGAGGCTTTCTTACAATCCTAATTTTTGGGCTACCTCATCAGAAATCTCGAAATTAGCATAAACGTTTTGGATGTCATCATTATCTTCCAAAGCATCAATCAACTTTAAAAGCGTTTTGGCATGATCCTCATCACAGGCTGTTGTGGTCAGCGGGCGCCAAACAACCTTGGCCTGAAGAGGGTCACCCAAGTTTTCTATCAAATAATCCCGTACAAGGGCAAACGCATCCATAGAACAGCTTACTTCCAATCCTTCAGGCGTTGCTTCAACATTATCCGCACCGGCCTCAACAGCGGTTTCAAAAACTTGATCAAAATTAAATTTTGTATCACCAAAGTTTAACAAACCAATGCGCTCAAAACAAAAACTTACACTGCCTGTTTCACCCAAATTTCCACCATACTTATTAAAACAAGAGCGAACCTCAGAAGCCGTTCGATTACGGTTATCTGTTAAACTCTCGACAATAATGGCAACACCTCCTGGTCCATATCCCTCATACCTTACTTCTTCATAGACAGTCCCATCTTCTCCCCCTAAGGCTCGTTTTAAAGCCCTTTCAACATTATCTTTAGGCATGTTGGCCGACCTCGCCGAAGCAAGAGCGGCACGCAAACGAGGGTTAGACGAGGGATCAGGAAGACCCGATCGTGCCGCAACCATAATTTCACGGGCAATTTTTGCAAACATACGTGCCCGTTTAGCATCCTGAGCTCCTTTACGGTGCATAATATTTTTAAATTGCGAATGCCCTGCCATAAATTCTTCACCTTTTTAAAATAGGGTTTATCAATTTTCATTATTTGTCCCCCATAAACTTCAAACCCTAAAAACAGGATTAAGTTTTTTTAAGTTGACGGACCTATGAAAATATGGGAGAGAATCCTTATAATATCAAGCGTAGTTTTTCAGACTTGAATATCATTTACATAGGAAATTTTATTGATTTTCTTGAATTTGGTCTGTTTACTGCTCTTTTGCCATTTTTAAGCAAAGATCTTCTCAGCCAGTATGACCCTCATTTTCGCGCAGAACTAGGGTATCTTGCTGTTTATATAGGATTTATGGGTCGCCCCATAGGGGCCTTTTTCCTGGGAAAGTTGGGGGATTTGCACGGCAGTCAACGGCTTTTAGTCTTTTCCGTTCTCGGGATTTCTATCACCAGTTTAATGGTTGCTTTTCTTCCTAATGCAAGTCCTCATATCGTCTCCATGGTTTTGGTTTGTCGATTTTTACAGGGTATTTTTACAGGAGCGGAATATTCAGCGGTTGTGATTTGTTCAACAAACAGGAAAAATACAAACAACAGCTACCGATCCGTGGCCTTTATGACAGCCAGTGGTATTTTGGGTGTCGCTGTTGCCCAGCTAATCGCCTTTGTGTTGTCCTTAATAGACAGCCCGGTTCTAAGCTGGCGCCACGCCTTTGTGATTGTATCATTAATTGGGTTTGTTACTTTTTTAAAACGCGCGTTATCCTATCAACACCAACCCCTCTCTGCACCCCAGCCCGCTGTTAGTTTAAAGCCTTACTTTCCTGAAATTATTATGATTGTGGTTCTGGTAGGATTAGCCAACTCCATGTTTTATCTGGTCAATACCTTTATTAATAACTACAAGATGATTATCAGCACCAATTTGGTAGCGTCCCAATTTTTACTGAACCTTATCTCGACAGCTTCCTTTGCCTTGATTATTGTTTGTTGGGCGCTTTATCTAGAAAAGAAACGGTACTCCCCTGCTCGGCTGATGAAAGTTGGTCTTTTGGTTATGGCTTTATTATTAGGCCCCCTGTTTTATGCCTATGTTCAAGGTCTTTCCCTGTGGATTAATATCTTAATCCAAATGATTTTTATTGCCGGAATGCAGCTTTTCACATTAGTCAGCATCAGTTTTGTCCCTCGTCTCTTTCCCGAAGCCATCAAGGTTCAAGCGTGCGGAGTTTCGTTTAATCTTGGCATTTCTCTTCTGGGGGGATCTTTTCCTTATATATCCCTATGCTTAACAGAGGCCAGTCATAACCTTTATATGCCTATTGTTTATACATTCTTGTTGCTTATCCTTGGAAATATCAGCCTTAGATATCTTATATCGCGTCAAAGCCTTAAAAATGAGCTAGAGAATATCTCTTGCGACTATGATAATAAAAGTGATGGAAAAAAAGTCTCAGTATCGCTATAAACAAGGGTGTACGGCTTACACCGAAAGAAGGCCCGCTTTTTATCCAATATTAAGCCAGGCCATCCGATGTCGCGGAATACGTGATTTTTATCTTTCGGGCGGTCTAATCGGAAAATATTAAGGAGTTATTTTATGGCAATGCCAACCTTTACAATGCACCAGTTATTAGAAGCTGGTCTTCACTATGGTCATACAACCCGTCGTTGGAATCCAAAGATGGCCTCTTACTTGTTTGGAGTAAGGAATCGAATTCATATCATTGACTTGGAACAAACTGTTCCAGCCCTTTACCGAGCCATGCAAGCGATGCGCGATATCGTTGCCGGCGGAGGACGTGCCCTGTTCGTGGGAACGAAACCTCAAGCGGCTGAAAAAATTAAAGAATCCGCTAAGCGCTGCGGGCAATATTACATTAATCACCGTTGGCTCGGGGGAACTCTTACCAATTGGAAAACCGTCAATCAGTCGATTAAGCGTCTTAACGAAATGGAAGAAAGCCTCGAAAATCCTAGCCATTTAGTTAAAAAAGAAGTTTTAAAGCTCCAACGTGAACATGACAAATTAGAGTTGGCTATTGGTGGTATTCGTGAAATGGGCGGTTTACCCGATATTTTGTTTATCATCGACACCAATAAAGAAGCCATTGCTATTCAAGAGGCGAAACGTCTAGGAATTCCTGTTATTGCTGTTTTGGATAGCAATTCAGACCCAGAAGGTGTAACCTACCCTATTCCCGGAAATGATGATGCCTTACGTGCGATTAACATGTATTGCGATCTTATGGCAGGTGCTGTTTTGGATGGCTTACAAGCAGAAATGATTTCTGCAGGAATTGACATCGGTGAATCGGCAACTCTGCCTGAAGACGAACTGGATTCTCAGGCTGAGGTAACGGAATAAATCAATCGAGGTTAAAAGAAGCCTTTATCATAGGAGGCTTCTTTTTTTATTTTTAACCGATCAATATTTTTTTGAGGAAATAAAATGGCTGAAATATCGGCAACTTTAGTAAAAACATTACGTGAAAAAACAGGCGCGGGCATGATGGATTGTAAAAAAGCCTTGAATGAGGTGGATGGGGATCTGGAGGCTGCTGTTGATTGGTTACGTAAAAAAGGTTTAGCCGCAGCGGCTAAAAAAGCGGGTCGTGTAGCTGCGGAAGGCTTGGTAGGCGTCGCAAGTTCTGGGGTTAGTGCTGCTGTTGTTGAAATTAATGCGGAAACAGACTTTGTCGCTAGAAATCCTCATTTCCAAAGTTTAGTAGCCCAAACAGCAACGATTGCTGCCCAAACGCCCTGGACCGTTGAAAGTCTAGCGACCTCGGCTTTTAAAGGCGAGTCAGCAACAGTTCAAGAAGAGATTACCCGGCTAATCGCTGTGATTGGAGAAAACATGTCTTTGCGGCGTGTCTCTCATTTAACCGTTAAACAAGGCGTTGTGGCAACCTATGTTCATGGTGCAATTGCGCCCGGTCTTGGAAGAATTGGCGTGCTCGTTGCTTTAGAATCAGCGGCTGAACCTTCTCAATTAGAAGAACTGGGTAAAAAGCTGGCAATGCATGTCGCAGCCGCTCAACCTCAGGCCTTAAGCGTTCAAGATGTGGATGCGGCTTCCCTTGAGCGGGAACGTGCCATTCTGGTTGAACAAGCCCGGTCGTCAGGACGTCCAGAAGATGTCATTCAAAAAATGGTTGATGGCCGACTGAAGAAATTTTATGAAGAAGTGGTCTTCTTAGAACAAGTTTATGTGGTTGATGGTAAAACCCGAATTCAAGAAGTTATCGCCCAGACGGCTAAAGAATTAGGTCATCCTATTGAATTAAAAGGTTTTGCTCGATTTGCCCTTGGCGAAGGAATTGAGAAAGAAGTGACTGACTTTGCTGCAGAAGTTCAAGCTCAAGCCGGTCTTTAAGTTTTAAAATGTCAGAGGAGGCGGTGTCTAAACCAAAATACAAACGTGTTTTGTTAAAACTATCTGGTGAAAGTTTAGCAAGTTTAGTCCCTCCTTCTCGAACCGAAAAAAAATTCGGCATTAATCAACAAATGCTGAATAAATTAGCCGCCGATATTAACCATGTGCACCAACAAAAAATTCAAGTTGCCCTGTTGGTTGGAGGTGGAAATTTTCATCGTGGATGTCAGAATCCATCTGGTTCCTTTCTAAGCCGTTCTGTTTCTGATCAAATGGGGATGCTGGCAACCATCATGAATGGTTTGGCCTTACAAAGCACCTTGGAATCTTATGGTTTGAATTGTCTGTTAATGTCGGCTTTGCCAATTCCAACCCTTTGTGTATCCTACAGCCGGAAACAAGCTCTTGATCATTTAGAACAAGGAGACATCGTTATATTTGTAGCAGGAACAGGGCATCCTTATTTCAGCACGGATACAGCGGCAGCTTTACGTGCTTGCGAGCTGGACTGTGATTTGTTGTTAAAAGCCACGAAGGTGTTGGGAGTTTATACAGAAGACCCTATGCACAATTCTCAGGCTATCTTCTTATCGGATATCACTTATCAGGAAGTTTTAAGCCAAAACATGAAGGTCATGGACTCAACAGCCCTTATGATGGCTTTGGAAAATAAAATACCTATTGCTGTTTTCTCAATTTACGAAAATAATGGGTTTGCCAATGTTCTGAATCAACAAGGGCAATTTACGCTAATCTCTTAATTTTTTTCGAGGGTTTATTGATATGTCTTCTCTTCGTTTTGACGACCGGTTGGTGGATTTTAATCGCCGTATGGACTCGGCTGTTGAAGTTTTAGGGCGAGAATTCAGCGGCATTCGCGCTGGCCGTGCCTCTGTGAATTTGTTAGACCCTTTAAAGATTGATGCCTATGGCGCATCAATGCCTATCCATCAAGTGGCAACCGTTGGCGCTCCTGAACCTCGACTCTTAACCGTTCAGGTTTGGGATAAGGGTATGGTCAAAGCGGTTGAAAAAGCCATCCGTGAATCCGATTTAGGTTTAAACCCTGCTGTTGATGGTCAATTGATTCGTGTCCCTTTGCCTGCCTTGAATGAACAACGTCGGCAAGAATTGGCTAAGATTTCTGCCAAATATGCCGAAGAAGCCCGCATCAGTGTCAGGAACGTACGACGGGATGGTATGGAATTCTTAAAAAAACTTGAGAAAGATGGCGATATTTCTGAAGACGAGCATCGTCGTTTATCAGAAGAAATGCAAACCCTTACGGATGACCATGTTAAGAAAATCGACGAAATGGTGGCACATAAACAAAAAGAAATCATGCAAGTTTAGCCTTAGGTCCCCTTTCTCTGTGGCTTTATACGAAAACGTCTGATTTTAGCGTAAAAGGCCCCTTCCCCACCATGGTTTGGTTTCGCAGGGCAAAAACCAATAATAAGGTGGCTGAAAGCTTGGAACAACTGTTGGACCGTCTGTTTGATACCACTTCTTTGCTGTTCAGGGCTGTGCAGGCCTTTGCCGGTAATAATTAAAACCCAGCGGTAACCGCGCTTTTGACTGGAAGATAAAAACTTTACCAAGGTGGATTCAACCTCAGCAATACGATAACCGTGAAGATCAAGGGTTGCCTCAATAAGCAGCTTTTTAAGATCACGACTGTCAAAATTAACCAAAGAATAATCAGGGTTGCTTTTAAAGGTTTCTAGAAAAATACCCTGTTGTTGAATCTTTTTGGGCTGCTTTTTGTGTGAAGAAACAACAGGAGCCATTTTAAAGCCTTTCGGCAAAGGTTTCACATCTTGGCGCGCCTTTTGCCAAGCGGCCAGATCATCGGGGGTTATTTTCTGTGTCATCGATCATCTTGAATGGGCAACAAAGCATAAAGGGTTCCACGAACATTCATTTGTCCAGCGCAGCGTTCAGCGCTATCCCCAAACCCCCAAAAATAATCTCCCCTTAAACCTCCCTTAATGGCCCCTCCTGTATCCTGAGCAACCATAAGATGTTGAAGCCGTGAATTCTTTTGTTCAGGATGGGGAAGATCAACCCACATCAGCCTCCCCAAAGGATGGTAGACTGGATCAACAGCCAGACTGCGTTGGGGTGTCAAAGGAACTCCTTGGGTACCCAGGGGCCCTTCCCCTGTTAAAAGTTTAAAGAACACATAAGAAGTATTTTCCGACATCAAGGATTCGGATTCTGCAGGATGTTCTCGCAACCATGTTTGTAAAGTTTGAAGAGTAACCTCAGAGGCTGCCATAATACCCCGTTTGACCAAAGTTCTGCCAATTGCATAATAAGGATGCTGGTTCGTCCCGTCATACCCTAGGTGCAGAATTTCACCATTCTCTAAACAAACCCTGCCAGAGCCCTGAATTTGCAAGAAAAAAGCCCCTATGGGGTCATCCACCCATACCAATTCTAAATTTTTCCCCGTCAAGGCCCCATTTACAATATCTTGACGTGGAATTCTGGTGGGAAAGGGAGGAAGCTTATAAAGAGGAGTTTGATAAGATCCGTAACACTTTAAAGACCCCCTTAATAACGGTTCATAATACCCTGTAAAAAAAGCCTCTGTTTGTTCGCCAAAACTAAGACGATGAGGAATAAAGAATTTTTTCAACACTTGACGCCAAAAGACTTCGTCTTTCTGATGTGACCAAAGTTTAGAAACTTCCTGATAAAATAAGAAAGGGCTCTCATGGTCGAAGGATTGCTGTTTTTCTAAAACAATTTTTGCTGAGGCAAGAAGGGCCGGAACAGCGTCCAGGATAGTGTCATCATTCCAACCTGGAAGCTCCTCAAAGGCCACAGCAGAAAATTGCAAAACCATTATTTTTGTTGAAGAGTATCGGTGGAGGTTCGAACCAAGAGCCAAGTGGGTACTTTAGATTTTAGGGCGCGTTCAAATGTCCAGACATCCCCAACAGGAATTTTAATACGGGCTGGATTATCAAGACTCTCTCCCTGCTGGTTAAATGTAGCGATCATCTGTTCGCTTTTAAAACGCACAGTAATTTGTGCCTTTTTGTTGTTAATATCAACCGAGACAATCTCGGATTGTAGGGAGTCAATTTCAACCTGTTGCGTCAAGCCCTTTGATTTTCTTTCTTCTACGGCTAAACGAAATTGGTCATAGACTGTTTCATCCAACAAATTTTTAAGGGTGTTCAAATTGCCCTGACTAAACGCTTTAATAATTAAAATAAAGGCTTGATCGGCGGCTCTTAAAAAAGATCTTTCCTCAAAATTTTCAAAGGATTCCCTAAGCTTCTGTAACTGTCTTTGCAGCAAAGGGATTGATGCATCCTCTTGCATGATTTTACTGGAGGGTCGAGAGAGAACCACAATGTTACTGTCCTCTTCAGGGATGCTGAATTGTCTTTGAACACTTTTCTCGTCGTATTCTTTTTCATGCCCGGTACGAGTCCCTAAAACACTCCACAAACGAAAAAAAAGATATCCTGCCAAAATCGCAAAAATAACAATTTCCATAACGTAACCACCCTATTTCTTGTAATTTATCATATCGATAATTATGTCTTTAATAAACAGATTTTGAGGGAGACATCCTTCCACTTAAGACTTTTCGTCCCTGGAAATTTTTTCTGAACCGCCGTTTCAAAAAAAGCTTTAACGTTTTTGTGTTGGTACGTCTAACGCTCCAATGAAAAAACATACTCCTAAAATGACAAAAGTTGGCGAAGTTTTTAAGAAAATATTTGAATGAAATTTAAAGGTGGTGCCCTCGGGGAGACTCGAACTCCCACATCCTTGCAGATAGTAGATTTTGAGTCTACCGCGTCTACCAATTCCGCCACAAG
>JAJZHT010000045.1 GCA_021804455.1 Pseudomonadota bacterium
CCCCCCATGATAAGCCCCGTTGGGCAGAATAGGAAAACTGATGGAAACAGAATTGATACTAAGCCTGGGAGGGTTACCCCCTTTATCCGCCCGAGGATGTGTTCAAGAATTGATCCCTATTGAACAAGGAAAATTGCATCGAACAATTAATGGCGAATTGATTTTTGTGGGACAAATGTCCTCTAAATATCGTTCTATCATCTATTGTACCGATAAAACAAGTTTAGCTACAACAGGGCTTTCTCCAGGAACAACGATTCAAGTAGGTTGTATCCAACGTTTATGGCAAAAAATAACCCCCGACCCGCTTAATAGTCCTGTTGTTTTAGATCGTGAGGCCGTAGAAGAATCAATTATTGTTATGGACAATACTCAAAAGCCAATCGCAATTAACCATGTTGACGGAACTGAAGTTCAATTGGCCGATCGTCAAGAGACCTACTACCTGAGCTATCGCCCTTGGTTAACGATGCGCACAGTACGCTATAACTTACACACTGATGAATGGGGCCTAAAAACTTTTTGGCAATTAGAGCTTGAAGAAGTTTAAGCAACAAGAGAGAGTTCTTCAGCGGCTTTTTGCCTCTCACGACGTGTTTCAACCACGGTAATATAAAAAGTACCTGCGATAATCAAAACCGCTCCCAAAAGTATGGTCATCGTTGGAACCTGTCCCAGAATCAAATAACCCAGTGTCGCGGAAACGATGAATTCTACATAGCGGAAAGGTGCCAAGGCTGAAGCATCGGTTGCTGAAAAGGCCCTAAAAAGACAAACCTGGATCAAATTTCCACCAATTCCTAACAACCCCAGTAAGAAAAGTTCAAAGAATGTTGGTGTCTGCCAGAAGAAGAAAACAGGACCCAAAGCAAATAAAGTAGTTCCGAGGCCAAAGTAGAACAATAAGGTATAAGAATGTTCATCCCGGATCATGGTTTTGGCCATAATATTTAAAAAAGCAAACAAAATTGCTGCGGCCATAGGGATAAAGGCAATAAGTTGAAAGGCTTCTGTCCCAGGTTGCAGAATAACCAAAAGCCCTAAAAATCCGATGCAGGTAGCAATCCAACGGGAGGAATTGACTTTCTCACGAAGAATAAAAAAAGCCAAAATCAGAAAAAACAAAGGTTCAGCAAACATAATCGTCGTATTTTCAGCTAATGGCATAATGTTCACGGAATAACAGCATAAAGACAAAGCGCAGGCTCCAATGATGGCACGCCATACATGCATCATGGGTTGGTTCGTTTTGAAAAGCTGTGTTCCCCGAGAGAGCATCAAAGGAACGACAGAAACCATGCTAAAAAAGAAACGGAAAAAGGAAATTTCAATGACATGGAGCCTGTTTCCCAAAAAATTCATTAATAAATCGTTGGTAACACTAACAACACAAATCATAATAGCCCAAAACACCCCCTGAGCATAACCACGACTGACAAACCACCGCAAAAATGCAACAGATTGAAAGGCTGCAGACATACGCTGACCCAACGGCATTTTAGCATCAACAAGCGAAGCAGCTTTAGCGTTCATCATAAATTTAAACTTCTTTGATGTGTTGGAAGAATAGAAAAAACCACGGTAGGGAAATTTACCCTACCTGTCCTTGAATGTCGAGTGAATTTTTTAATCCGAGGTTTTTATGAAATTTTATTTTGCCTGGGTCTCGTACCCCCAATCTTTACCGATAACAAAAGAGTTGTGCCAAGAAGACCTAAAAATTTTTCGTCTTGTTATCCATCAACAGGAAAATGAAGTGGCGATTGCAAAAGTTTGGGTACCCCCAGAAAGTATTATCAAAAATATGTGGGCTGTAATCAGTTATGAGGACAACCAAAAACAAACGCATACTCTGTTTCAAGGGCGTCCTGTTGGGTTTCCTCGTGTTCTTTCCCAAGAGCATGTTGAAATAGAACTATCAGCTGAGCCTAACAATGCACAACAACAACTAACACAATATGCAGAGGAGCTTAAAGTTCCTGTCTTGTACGATTCACTTTTTATCGAAAGGAATGACGACAATCCTGTTAATGGATTAGAAGCACGAAACGATCTTTTTTATTGGGATCGTTGCACAGGAAAATTAAGCTTATCGAACTTATTTGAAGGAAAGCGCCATCTTGATCTTAGCGCCTTTATCTTAGATGGAACTTTAAAGTTACGCCTTGGAGAAACTCCCCTATCCAGTATTCATGTCGAAGTACAAGCGGAATGGACACAACGGGTTGAGGGAGAATTTAATCTTTTTCCCAAAATCGCAGAAAAATTTTCTCAAGGAAAAATGAATACATTAACGCCCCAGCAACTTTTAAAGAATTGGCCCAAAATAGGGGAAAAAATAGGTCCCGAAAAAACCAGGAAACAAAGTGGATATCAAGTGGTTAGAAGTGTATTGGAAGAAGTTCCTGCGCTACGAACAGGCATTCTTAATCTTTATCCCAGTGTAACCCCTGAAATAAGAGTGCAAGAAGACGCCCAACCTCAACGTTTAAAAAGATCGTGGTTCGAGGGGGAGCTTTGGCTTGATTGGCACTATCGACAAAAACGACGCGAAGTCGCGTGTTTTACCCTACAGCAACAAACGCAATTGGATGGCAGGATCAGACCCTATCACAAATGTTTAAAAATCCAGTTACAAAAAATTGATTCTTTGCTGGATGCCAGTTGTGCCAGTTTTTTTCACACACCACGAGGTCAACAGGCAATTGATCACGCCTTGGAACGAGCCAAAGCTTATTTAGCAGGAAGATCACGCTGTGTTGATGTGCAATTTCAAGTCCCCTTTGAAAAGGGATTTGATATTAGTTTGGATGACACGGTTATTCTGCAAGGGAATTTTATTCCCTATAAAAAACTTCAAGGTAAGGTTGTTGAATACCATATCAAGGTCACGGAAACAGAAAAAACTGTTTGGATTCGTTTAGGAGTCGCTGTTGGTCAGCAGCAGCAAAACTTTAAAGTTGCTTCCCATCATCAAACCCCTTCGGGAATTTCCTATCAACCTTTTAAAAGCCAGTATCCTGTTCAGGGTGTTATTGACCCAGAAAAAATAACACTTGATCGTTTGGTTGAAAGTGTCGTTGTTCATGGAGATGGCAAAGAACAAACGGATTTTTTACTGGGATGTCCACCCACCCTCACAAGCATTCACGAACTTTTGGCTGAAAAACCAACCGTTATTGAAATCAATCTGATGGACCTACGCACCTGCGAAACATTAGAACATTCGATTCATTTAACAATAGATCAACCGTGGACCGCACCCTGCCAAATTGATTTGAAAGAAGGAAATAGCGATGACTTTTAAGAGAAGCTTCGGCATCAGCCGTCCCTTGCCCCAGGGATATCATGCACCCAGTACAGAAGATGTTAATACAGAACAAGCCTCTTTCGAAATTGGAAAAAGAGTCAAAGTTTTTGAATCCTTTGAAGATTTTTCCCCGGATCGTTTGGTCATTCAAGGACGGCTTAAACCTATTCTTCATACACCCACTCAAACCATCCATGCTTACTTTACAATGGCGAATCAACGATTTCATCCCTACCCCCTGTATCAAAAAGACAAATTGATGGAACGTTACGGTTGTTTAAAAGCCATAGAAATCCATTTGGAAAGGATCCTTTTTCCTGTAATGACAAAAGACTTTAAAATTGATCACCCCCAGATTTATCAAAAAAAATTTTCCGTACAAACCGAAGAGTCTTGTGTTCTAACCCATGAAATGCGAGACGGAAAATGGGTTATGTCACCTCCAGGAATCGTCGGGAAACAACCCCTTTGGTGTTATGGAGGGTTTTATCAACCCGGATGCCAACTGCACGAAATTGAACAAATTGTTTTTACGCCAACCCGTGAACAAGACAAAACAATACTTCACCTGTCACGAATCTCAAGCTGGCATACAAAAGGACACGAAGTCGCTTTTATAGATCCGCTAGAAGAAAACCAGAAATTGTCCTTGGTAGGTGAAATTGAAAAAGGTCATATCACGTTTAAGTGGTTTCAAGGAATGGATGAAAAGGGCGTTCCCTATCAAAACCACTATCAATCCTTCTTAATTCACCAAAAAGATCGTCTGAGTGATGTTGTCGAGATCCACTTTCGCAAAAAAGGAGAAAATGATGTGGGAATCTGATGAAGGAGAAGTTTTAGCACGTACTATTTATGGTGAAGCCAGAGGAGAATATTTAAGAAAGGATGGCGGACTTTCCGCCCTTATCGCTGTTGGGAATGTGGTTTTAAATCGCGTTCACCAACAAACATGGTTTGGCAAAACAATTGTTGAAGTCTGTCGCAAACCTTGGCAATTTTCTTGCTGGAATGAAAAAGACCCTAATTATAAGGTCGTTACCCAAAAAACTTTAAGTGACAATCTTTTTACTTTTTGCAAAAAAGTAGCGAATGGTCTGATTTATAAGGATTGGCCAGATTTGACAAAAGGGTCTGATCATTACCACAGTAGCCTTTTGCCAATACTGCCGAAGTGGACTGTTCATCAGACAGCACAAATCCAAATTGGTCGACATATTTTCTATAAATTAGAGGTAAAGTAAAATGCCCTTTCCTGTTATAGCCAGTGCCCTTAGCCTGGCACAGTTTGCACCTGTGATTGCTCGTTGGTTAAGCGGCAATCAAGCTGAACAAATGGCAGAAGAGGTTGTTAACATCGCCCGTAAAATTACCGGTCACAATGATCCCCTGCAAATTGTCCAAGTCCTTAAAGAAGATGCTGCTCTTATCAGAGATTTTCAAAAAGCCATTCTGGAAATAGAAACTCAATTTGAACTGGCCCTTTTGCAAGATCGTCAACAAGCCCGCAGGCGAGATATTGCCTTTGTTCAAAGCGGTACTCGGAACACACGAGCCGATATTATGGTGATTGCTGCCGCTATAGGATTAATTATGTGTCTTGGGTCTTTGGCATTATATGCCCAAAAACTACCAGGTGAAGCAACAGGGATTATTTCAACCATTGCCGGAATTTTTGGAGCCTGTTTAAAAGACGCCTACGCATTTGAGTTTGGATCATCCCGGGGCAGTAAAGAAAAAGATTCGACCGTTGCATCCATGATTGAAAGAGGAATGTTTTAATGAAATTTTATCCTGAACAACGATATCGTACAGTATCGTCCTTATTGAACAATTGGAGAAGGAGACGTAACGCTTTTCCCCGTTCCGATTCTAACTCGGGATCTTGGGACACAATCTGTTTGGCCTCTCTATTCGCCATGGCCAATAAATCGGAGATTTTCTGGGATTTTTCATCACTGTTAGCCCAATTTAAAAAACGAAAGTTCGGAAGACCGCTTTGGCGTGTTCCGAGCATTTCGCCACCCCCACGAAGTTTAAGATCTGTTTCGGCAATCACAAATCCATCCTGGCTTTCCCGCATAATCGCTAATCTTTGTCTAGCAACACTGGTTAAGGGTTGACCATATAATAACAAACAACTTGAGGTTTTCTCTCCCCGACCAACTCTGCCCCGCAATTGGTGTAGTTGGGCCAAACCAAAGCGTTCAGCATGTTCAATAACCATTACGGTGGCCGCAGGCACGTCGATGCCAACTTCAATAACCGTTGTGGCAACCAAAATAGAAGCATCTCCTTGCACAAACTCCGTCATAGATCGTTCTTTGTCTTGGCTTTTCATTTGACCATGGACCCATGCAACCTTACCAGGGAACCTCCGAGACAAAAATTGATAACGTTCTGTAACAGCCGAAAGATCTAGGGTTTCGGATTCCTCTACCAAGGGACAAATCCAATATATTTTTTGTCCTGAATTCAGTAAAGATTGTACAGCTGTTAACACCTCCTCCAAACGCTTAAGAGACATGACGCGGGTTGTAATGGGCTGCCGTCCAGGAGGTTTTTCCTTGAGGGTTGAAACATCCATATCACCATAATTAGTTAGCATGAGCGTTCGAGGAATAGGCGTAGCTGTCATGCTGAGAATATGGGGATTGGTCCCCTTAGCGCTCAGTGCTAGACGTTGTTCGACCCCAAAACGATGCTGTTCATCAATGATGACAAACCCCAAGCGATTAAATTGAATGGGACTTTGGAAAAGGGCGTGGGTTCCAATTAAGAGGTCAATCTGTCTTGTTTCTAATTTTTGCAAAATCTGCTGACGCAACCTTCCTTTTTCTCGTGCTGTAAGAAGTGCAACATGTATTCCCAAATTTTGAGACAACTTTACAATCGTTTGGTAATGCTGACGTGCCAGAAGATCCGTAGGTGCCAATAAACTGGCTTGATAGCCTGATTCAATAGCCTGCAATGCTGACAACAAAGCCACAATGGTCTTACCGCTGCCCACATCTCCCTGCAAGAGACGTAATGTTTGATGATTTTTCTGCAAATCATTACTTATTTGCTCGAACGCCCTGATTTGACAAGGCGTCAATTGGAAAGGAAGATTTTTAAGAAGAAGCTTAACTAAATCCCCCGTCCCCTTGAGAGGATCAGCAGGTCTTCTATCTTTTTGACGATGACTTAAATGAAGGCTGAGCTGATGCGCTAACATCTCATCATAAGCAAGGCGTTGTCGGGCAGCAGAAAACATCGTTAGATCAACAGCTTTTTGTGGATTATGAGCCTGATGCAAAGATTGCGTCCAACCCAACCATCCTTGTTGTTTTAAAAAATCCTCTTCCAGCCATTCTGGAAGAGGGTGCAGATTGTTTAAAACATCCTCAATAACCGAGCGAATCATACCCCGAGTTAGGCCTGCTGTCCGGGGATAAACACTCTGCATCCCCATCCAATCTTTTAAATTTTCAGGCGCACCTATATAACCTGGATGGATCATTTGCCATGACCCATCCTTTCGGTTTTGATAAGTTTTCAATTTACCACTGATAAGAACGGTTTTCCCATAGGGGGCGATACGCCTTAAATAGGCTTCTCTTCCATGAAAAAAAGTTAATTCTATAATCTGATTGTCTTGAGTAATGACTTCAATACGATAGGGCTGTCCGGAACGCGATGAAGGTTGATGAGAAGAAACCCTAGCCTTAATTGTAATGTATTGATCTTTATTATGGGAACCCAAAGATTCAAGGTACTGGCGTTGATGAATATCCGTCGGCAAATGCCATAAAACATCAATAACCCTCTCTCCCATAAGTCGTGCATAAAGAGAACGACGCCTACCTCCAACACCCAGTAATTTCGCAATATCTTGAAAAAGAAAAAATAGCAAGTTTAACATTTCAAACGATTGCAAATTTCCAAATCTATGCCTAGCGTATCATACTTAAGGCGAAAAAAAGTAAAAGAAAGAAGAAAAAAAGCACAGAAGAATTGTTGAGATTTGTTAAAAATTGTGAAAAGATTACAAAAAAATAACTATAGAATGAAGAGGCTGTCCATGCTGAAGTGTAAAAAAATCTTGATGACATTGTGTTTTATAGTGTCTTATCACCAGGCTCACGCTTTAACCGCAGAAAGTATTATCGCGAAAATCAATGATCGTTTTGAGGCGCTCTCAAAGGATTTCTTCCAAAAAGAGGGCTTTGAGAAAACCTTTCAACTTATCAATGGAAGAAATGATAATAATTATGAGTTTAACCCTATCGAAGCGTATACCAATGGTAGCTTAGAAAGCGGTGGTAATGTTATCTGTATCGAAGAAAGTAAGGTTGTTGCCGCCAGCAGTGACCCCACACTTTTACAGAAGGATGTTTCAAAAGATTCTTTTACCAAAGATGCTATTTGTAAATTACGCAGCAATCCGGATGAAAAAGTCATTCTAACCCAAACTACAGGTAAAAACACCCAAACAACCGTTGTTTGGGGGAGAAAAGCCCTTATGGGAGATAAACTTAACAAAGACATTCATACCAAATTTTTCTGCTATATCAGCTTTAAAACACCCCAATCCTAAAGATGGGGAATAAAATCAAAACTTTTAAAGCCCAAGTTTATCTTGGGCTTTTTTATAGGTTAGATTATTAAAAACCATAAGCATTTATAAAGATTGGGAGAGCAGAATGTCTTTAGTCGAAATTACAGAAAAATCCCACCCTGTTATTTTAGATTTACGGTATGCAACAACCCATAATTTTAC
>JAJZHT010000046.1 GCA_021804455.1 Pseudomonadota bacterium
GATCTGCCATTTTTTTGAGATATGCCTTATAAAAAAGGCTTGGCGAATACTCATCTTTCATGTCTTATCTATTAAGTTACGGTTATGGTTATTAAAATTCAGTTAATTTTTAGTAACTTTTTTCATAAAAAGAGGCTCAGGATTTTCAAGGGGGATTCAAAGAACCGAATGATTGAAAAGTATCGTTATAAGATCACAATAGAATATGACGGCCGTTGTTTTCATGGTTGGCAAAGTCAATCTCACCCTGTGCATGGCGTTCTAACTACGGTGCAGGGGCTTATCCAAAAGGCTGTGTTTAAAATAACGGGACAAACTGTTTTGGTAGAGGGGGCAGGCCGTACCGATGCGGGGGTCCACGCCACGGGGCAAGTGGGTCATTTTGATTTAACAACCTTTTATCCTGTGGGTCGGCTTTTGGATGCCTTAAATTTTTATATGAGGGATCAGGGATGTGTTGTTTTAAAGGTTGAATCGGTTCCTTTAACCTTTCATGCTCGTTTTTCGGCTTTTTATAGAACTTACCATTACCAGATTGTCAACAGACGGGCCCCCTTGGCTTTAGACCAATTTCGTGCTTGGCATGTTATTTCCCCCTTGGATGTTAAGGCTATGGATCAGGCTGCTCAACACCTTGTGGGGCACCATGATTTTAGTGCTTTTAGAGCCTCCGAATGTCAGGGAAAAACTCCTTTTAAAACCTTAACTCGATTCACTTTTCAACAGGAGGGAGAGCGAATTATAGCCATCATCCAGGCTCGTTCCTTCTTGCATAACCAAGTTCGTATTATGATGGGAACTTTAAAAAAGATTGGCGAAGGAAAATGGGCAGAGGAGGATCTGATTCGGATTCGGGATGAGAAGAAAAGAGAGCTCGCTGGCCCTACTGCACCAGCCTGGGGTCTTTGTTTGGTTGATGTGGGTTATGAAGACCCCTCTTAATTCTTTTTTGAAAGGTCGAAAAAAATTATTTTAAACAAAGGTTTTGTTAATCAAAAAGAAAGGGTTTTGATTTAGTTTAAAAGCCATATGGCATAAACTTTTTGGGAATTTTGGGGATGTGGTATCGACAAATTCTGGTTTTTAAATTTTTACTCTGTTTGACCATACTGTCTGTTGAGGCCCAGGAAACCGATAAAGTCGAGCGTGAATCGTCAGCTAAAGCGTCTCTACAAACAGTTTACCCATCTGAGCAAGAAGAGCTTCCTCATCTTCCTTTAAGCTATCGATGGAGGCGGTTTTTTTGGGAAAATTTTGATGTTTTGCTTTTTAAGACAAGCCTTAATCTTAATCAAAACTCTCTTCAGGCACCTTCTCATATACAGTCAGAACTTGTGACGTGGGCGGCCTTGGATTCAAGAACTCCTCTTGAGAATCTTAGAACGGCAAGACATATTCCAAGAAACGAAGGCCCGTTTTTACGCAGCCTTGCTGCATCGGCAATTTATTACCTTCGTACTTTTTATCCACCTACAGCTCGTAATTTGCCATCGATACCCACCAGCGTAGAATCAATAAAACATTTGCTTTCTGAAAAATACAGTCGTTATATTGATTTTCCCTCTTTTCCAGAGGAAATGCAAAAGGGGGCCGAAACAGGGGATATGGTGGGGGCTTTATCTCTTAAAGGGCCATTTTCCCACTATATTTCTCAATTAAACCCTTTTGACCGTTCTTACATGATTGATTTGTCGGAATATGAGCAATGGCCTGTGAAAGAAGGGTTATGTCGTTTGGGGGGAAAGGCTGTCCTAAAATATAATCCTGAGACCCAACAAATGGAAACAGAGACTATTTCCTATCAAGGGCAAAACTATACGAAAGATTCGGGGTCGGAATGGGAACAAAAGCAGAAAATTATGTTAATGACCATGTCGACCGATATCTCAATAACACGTCATCTTTTGTATACTCATGCCTGCACAGCGGGGATTTTTTCAGCCGTTAATAACCTTTATCTTTCTGATAACCATCCGTTAAGAATTTTAATGTATCCTCATCAGCATCTAACGTTGGCTGTGAATAATACCAACTTAAAATTGCTTTTCGGTAATGAGTCAGGCTTTTTCCCGAGTATTTTTAGCTATAACCGTGAAACTATCTTGAAATTGGTGAATCAAAAAATTCAGAATTTTAACATCAGTTTTATGGATATTGAAAAAGATCTTCAAAAACGATACATGATTGGCACCCAATCTGATGGAGAGTTTGTTCCCTATCCCTATGCTAAAAATACATTACGTTTGCGTTCCCTTATTAGCAATCATGTAAAAGGTTATTTGGATTTATATTACGCGGACGATCAGGCCTTGCAAGAGGATGAAACCGTGAAGAGTTGGTATGAAGCTTTAAACATTTATATTCCCAATGGGATTAAAGAGTATGTTTCCGAGATTTCTAAGGAGAATCTGACAAAACTGATAACAACCTTTCTTTACACAGCGTCGGTAGAACATGAAAATGTTGGGAATGTCAAAATGCATTATGGTATTTGGCACCAATACATCCCAACACAAGTTGCGATCGATCCTTCAAAGCTTCCCAGCGTGGATCTGTTGCATCAGTATATGGATCTTTCCTTTCTAACCTCGGTTCCATCGTTTAAGGTTGTGGATGATTTCAGTTTCCTTGGTTTGGATGAAAAGGGTAAAAACAGCCTGAAGCAATTCAGTGAAGCCATGAAGAGTTATCAACAAGAGCTTGATCAACAACCGTTTAATTTTTATACCATCTATCCCAAAAATTTAGAGACTTCGGTGAGTTCATAATTTTTCAAGAATATGCTCAGCGCTGGTCAAATGACATGTGCTGGCAGGTTCAACATCGAGGTGTTCGATCCTACCGTCCTGGATCACCATGGTATAACGTTGGGATCGAATCCCCATACCAAAACCTGTTAAGTCGAGAGCCATTCCTATGGCCTGGGTAAAGGCAGCATTCCCGTCAGCCAGCATAATCAACGCATTATGGGCTTGAAGGCTCTCCGCCCAGGCTTGCAAGACAAAGGCATCATTAACGGCCAAACAGGCGATGGTTTGAATATCTTTTTGATGTAAATCTTGGGCATGATTCAAAAAACCAGGCAAATGTTTTGAAGAACAAACAGGCGTAAAGGCGCCTGGTACAGCAAATAAAATACTTCTTTTCCCGGCAAAAAAATCTTTTGTATTGATTTCAAGAGGGCCACTTGCACTGGCACGCCGTAGGGTGAGATTCGGAATAATATCGCCAACTTTAATCATTATTTTTTCCTTTCTTTTTAATGCAGAACAGGTTTGCTACTTTTTTCCAATTCTAACCAGAATTGCTTTAAAGGAACAGGTGCACTGATCAGGAAACCTTGCACAACGTCGCACCGCATTTGCTGAATCAACAGAAGCTGCTCGGGTGTTTCCACGCCTTCACAAATGATTTCCAATTCCATTTCTTTAGCCAAGTCAATAAGGCATTTAAGAACGGCTCTAGCACTGGCAGATAAAGGGGCTTTTTGTATAAAACTTTGGTCAATTTTAACGGCGTCTACTACCAATTCCACTAAATAATTCATGGTTGCATAGCCGCTTCCGAAATCATCCAAGATGACTTTTAAGCCCATAGCGCGTAATCTTTGTATGTTTCGATTTAATATGTCTAAATTTTTAGGTTTCGGGAACTCTGTAATCTCGATGGCAATCTGGCTTGTATCAACACTGTTATGTTTTACAAAGCACGATTCCACAAAAGTTATAAAAGACTGGTTAATCATGTCTGGCGGCATATTAATGGAGAGGGGAACATGGATTGGACAAGAACGATTTTTATGTTCCAGGTGGCGAAGAACTTGCTGGACAAGCCATTCGCTGAGAGGGTGAATAAGACCTTGATGAAGGGCCACTTGGATCCATTCTTCAATGGAAACAGAAGAAAAATCAAATGTTCTTTGCAAAGAATGTCTTGAGAAACCCGAGATTCGGGCAGGAACACGCAGCAAAACTTCACCCCCTACAATTTTCCCTGAACTGATGCTGGTTTGGGGCTGGACATAAAGTTGTAGTTGGTTATGGTTGATGGCTTGAGCTAAAAACTCAGCAAGCTGAGTGTCTTGGTAAAAAGGCTGGACCATTTTTTTTGATAATTTTATTAAAAACGTGTTCTTTTATCATTTTTCACTCTTGGAATGCAAGTTTATTTTTCCTTCTTTTTCTTTCTAAAGGAGGATTGTTTCATTTACGGGCAGGGGATTGATTGTAAAAAAGAGAGCTTTTTTTGTGAAAGTGTACAAAAACGCGACTGTCGAGGGTCGGAGTTTACCGATAAATAACCCGTCTTAAGGATGGGATAACAAGATGATGGTGTCGTTTTTACAGGGATTTCTATATAGGGCAGTTGATTTTGCACACGCTTAAAGAGTTTTCAACTTATAAAGGCAGAGGAGGAATTGGCCGAAAAGTCGCAACAGAGTTTCTTGGCACTTTTCCTTTTGAAGAAAAGACTCTTAACGTTTTTTAACCAAGATTAATAAAAAGTTAATTTCATTTTTTTGCCACCCCCCACCCACTGCCTCCCTTAACGGGAGGGGGGCTACACCCACCACCTTCAAGAATCCGTGGGCAGAACACATTTCATGGCCCTTTTCTCTTTTTTTAAAAAAGGGACTCTATGACCTAGGTATCTTCTATAATATCCCTCGAATTCTTACTAAAATGTTAATTTTTAAAAATATACAGGGGGTATAAGGGAAGGAATCAGTCTCCCCTCATAGGAATCTTTACACTTAAGCCCTTTCAACGGAGAGAGATCAAGAAAAGCGCAGAAGACAACGTATTTTTTTAAATCTGTTTTTTTACGGTCTGAAGTATAATTTTAAATTTGCCTGCTTGCGCAGGTGTATTAAGATTCACTATGATAATAAATAATTTTTAATCAGTTGTCAGGATGGGTAAGGTAATAAAAATGCTTAAAAAAATAAGCATGGCATGTTTGACAGTTTTGCTTATTGCAGGATGCTCAAGGGTAGAACCACCTTCGGAAGTTATTTATGCTCGCCCTTTGAGTCCCTATCATGTGGTTAAACCCGGCGATACAACGCTTAGTGTTGCTCAAAAATATGATATGCCTGAAGACGAATTAATTCGTATCAATCGTTTAAAGGCGGGTTGTCGCTTGGTTCCGGGGCAACGTTTGTTAGTGCATATCAAGGCAAATGTTGACGAACCAACAGTTGCCCCTTCCGAGGAAGGGGACGTCCAGATTAAACCCCTAGAAGTATCTTCCTCCGCTTTAACAACAACGGCTGGAGCCGCTGGGGCCGGCGCAGGTGCGGCGGTTATGCAGACGGGTTCTACTTCGTCTGCTGTTGAGGATTTAGAACCTGCTCCGTCTTCAGTACCCGCAGAAGAGGTCAAACCTGCTGTCGTTGCAAGTGAGGCTTTAAGCTATGCTTGGCCTGTCCAAGGGGAAATTATTCAAAGTTTTGGTCAAAAGCTTCCTGATGGCAGCCTTAGTGAGGGTATTAATATACGGGCAGCGGCCAATTTACCCGTTAAGGCAGCCGCAGATGGTGTTGTAAAGGACGCAGGGGGGCGTATCCCAGCGTATGGTAATATGATTGTTTTGAAACATTCCGATGGTAAAATGAGTATATACGCACATCTTAATGAGATGCTGGTGAAACAACCTGGTAAAGGTCAGGTCATTACGGTTAAAAAAGGTCAAGTAATCGGTCGGGTTGGCAAAACGGGGGTTGCTAAGGAACCTCAGCTTTATTTTCAAGTTAGGGATAAGGCCTTAAAACCCATGGATCCAACAAGCTTATTGCCATAAGTTAAGACACATGCGATGCTTGTTTTTGAAAAAATAAGATATTTTTAAAAAAGGAAAAAAAATGCTTTTCATAACGGCTGCTTATGCGGATGCAGCGCCAACTTCTACAGGGCATGGTTTTGATATCATGAGTTTTTTGCCAATAGTTTTGATCTTTGGTGTGTTTTATTTTTTGATTCTTCGTCCTCAACAGGCAAAGGCAAAACAACATCAAAAAACTTTGGCGGCTTTACGAAGGGGAGATCGTGTAGTTACGGCAGGGGGATTGATTGGAACCATCAGCAAGATCGTCAGTGATCATGAGGTTCAGTTAGAACTTGCCGACGATGTGAGAGTTCGCCTGATTCGTTCTATGATTACAGAGGTTTTGTCCAAAACAGATCCCATATCTGATGAGGATGAAAAACCCAAACCGAAAGCCAAGAAAAAGACAGCAAAAGAGTAAACCTATTATCCATCATTAAAGGCAGAGAACAATGCTTGTGATTTCCCGTTGGAAACTATGGACAATTTTGGGGATTTGTGCCCTGGGGGTTTTGTTTGCGATGCCGAACCTTCTTTCGCCAGAACGTTTACAAAGAATGCCCTCATGGCTGAGCAACACCATCAACCTAGGTCTTGAGTTGAGAGGGGGGTCACACTTACAGTTAGAGGTGGACTTAAAGGTTATTGCTAAGGAGTCGTTGACCAATCTTTTGGATGAAACCAGGACCGGGCTTCGTAAACAACAAATCGGGTACACAGGGTTATTGATTGAAACTAAGTCGAATGGAATCCCAAGCTTGACATTTATGGTTCGAGGGGACCAAGACATCGATAAAGCTGTCAAAATTTTAAAAGATATTGACGGTGCTCTTGTAATTCATAACGAGGGATTGAAAATAACGGCTGTTATCAATGAACAAACGTTACAACAAAGAAATCAATCGATTATTGAGCAATCCATAGAGGTTGTTCGTCGACGTGTGGATGAGTCGGGTACCAAAGAACCCGTCATTCAACGACAAGGAACCGATCGTATTATTGTACAGCTGCCGGGTGTTGATGATCCCACGGAAGTAAAAAAGTTAATTGGGCGTACCGCCAAAATGACGTTCCGTCTGGTGGATGGCAGCGTTCCTCCCCTTATGGTGCCAGCAGGCTCGCCTATGCCTTATACAGCGGCTCCCTTAGGAAGTGAGTATTTGGCCGAAGAAGGGCGGCACGATGGTCAGGTTCGTTATTTGGCCGTTAAAAAACAAATTATGGTCAGTGGTGAAACTTTAGTGGATGCTCAGGCAACCTTTAATCAGATGGGGCAACCCGTGGTGAGTCTAAAGTTTAATTCGATAGGGGGACGTAAATTTGCCGATATGTCTGCCCAAAACCTAAAGAAACAATTTGCTATTGTTTTGGATGATAAAATTGTAAGTGCCCCTGTTTTCCAGGATATTATCCATGATGGAAATGGGCAGATTAGTGGCAGTTTTAATGTGAAAGAAGCCAATGATTTGGCCTTGTTACTGCGGGCCGGGGCTTTGCCTGCTCCCCTTAAGGTGATTGAAGAAAGAACTGTAGGTCCAACCCTTGGGGCCGATTCGATTCGCGATGGACAAATGGCCACTGTGATTGCCTTTATCCTTGTTTCGGTGTTTATGTTCCTGTGTTATGGAACGTTTGGTTTCTTTGCCGATATTGCCCTTATTTTTAATCTGATTTTGTTGTTTGCTGGACTGTCTTTATTACAGGCAACTCTGACTTTGCCTGGAATCGCCGGTATTGCCTTAACCATTGGTATGGCGGTTGATGCGAATGTTTTGATTTATGAACGTATTAAAGAAGAAATTCGCGCCGGTGTTCGCCCTCTTGCGGCGATTGAGGCTGGGTATCGTCGTGCTATGACAACGATCGTTGACTCTAATTTAACGACTTTAATTGGGGCTGCTGTTTTGTTTGAGTTTGGTACAGGTCCGATTCGTGGTTTTGCTGTAACCTTGGCCTTGGGTATTCTTATTTCTTTGTTTACGGCCTTATCTTTAACACGTCTGATTATTATTCTTTGGGCACGTCGTCAAAAGGTTTTAGAGCTGCCCCTATAAAAAACGTTTGCTAACAAGAGGTTTTTCTTATGCGTCGTCTGCATCTGGTCCCTTATAATACCACCCTAAACTTTATGGGATTTCGCCTGATTACCTTTACGGTCGCGGCGGTCATTGCTTTAGGTTCCCTTTTGGGTTTATTAACTAAGGGGCTTAATT
>JAJZHT010000047.1 GCA_021804455.1 Pseudomonadota bacterium
TTACCGTCATGGCCACTTGCCACCAGGAGTTATTGTGACGCGTGCTGCCTTTTTATGCGAGCCTCAAAACCCAACTTTGATTCAAGAACGGCACCATTTTTTCTTAGAGGAACGAGAAAAAAGCCAACCGATTAAGGGTCGAACCGGTGGGAGTACCTTTAAGAATCCTTCCCAGGGGGAAAAAGCCTGGCAATTGATTGATCGTTCTGGGTGTCGTGGCCTAAGAATTGGAGATGCCCAAGTATCAGAAAAACATTGTAATTTTCTGTTGAATTTAGGACAAGCCACAGCAACAGATTTAGAAAATCTAGGAGAAACCGTTCAAAGCAAAGTCTTGGATCAGACAGGCGTTCTGTTAGAATGGGAGATTTTAAGAATTGGCGAGCCTCTTGACAAAGTTACACTCCTTCGTGCTAGCTAGAGGATATTTAATTGCCCCACGGTCAATCGTATTTCACCAGGAGAAAAAGATGAATAAGAAAAACTTTTGGAAAGTAACAACATTGTGCTCTGCTTTCGCTTTTTTTTTATCAACCAGCCCGAGTTCAGCCTTTAAAATTGACTGCTTTACTCCTTCTGGGATAAAAAGCGCGAATGCGATTTTTTTTAACAGTATCCAACATGAATTAACGATTTCGAATTCTGATCTTAAAATCGAAATTCTGAATTCAGAGACCAATCCTGAGATTATCCAAGGAAATGAAATAGAGGCGATGCAAGCTGGTAAGCTTACCGTTGCTCTTCCTTCGCCCCAAGATATGCTCAAAAGAACACAAGGAGAGGCGCATGAAATTTTTAAAGAAATGGCCGTTCCTAATAAAATTAAAACCAATCAAGAATTAAAAGAGTATTGGACCAAAAACTTACCCAAGATAGAAAAAGCCTTTACAGACATGGGTTTAAAGGTGATTGGTGCTCCTTTGTATCATGGCTCTCGTAACTTGCATCTGGTTGGTTGCAAAGAACCTTTAACCACCCTTGAGGCCATAAGAAAACTGAAATTAAGATTACGTCTTCCTGATATTAAAAATTGGCAAGATGTTGCCGATTATTTTCACGCACAACCTGTAGAAATCAAACATCCAGAGCTTGCTAAAGCCCTTGATGAGGGTAAATTTGATGCCTTTGAGGTGACTTACACAGATATGGATGCCGCGGGTCTGGATAAAAAAATTGTACAAACGGTCTCTACCCGTCATCTGGTCGGAACCGTCTTTTTCGTGATGTCTTTAGCGAAATTTAACAAACTTACAAAGACTCAACAGCAGCAGTTAGAAACAGCCGTGGCAAAAGCTATTGAACAAAATGATAGTTTCCGTATGGAACAAGAAAAGCGGATCCTCGAAAAGCTTAAGAAAGATGGCGTAATGATTTCTGAGTTAAAAGACTAGGATTTTTAATGAACAAAAAACATGTTGCTGTACTCATGGGGGGGTGGTCCTCTGAACGTGAAGTTTCATTATCCTCAGGTCAGGGGGTTGTCCAAGCCCTTATGGATTTGGGTTATGACGTGAAACCTATCGATGTAAAAGAAGATCTTCCTCTTTTGATTCAGCAGCTGACCCAACCCCAACGCCCTGATGTTGTCTTTAACGCACTCCATGGCGTAGGGGGGGAAGATGGTGTGATCCAGGGTGTTCTGGAGATGCTGAGGATACCCTATACCCACAGCGGTGTTACAGCTTCAGCTCTTGCAATGAATAAAATTCTTTCCCGTCAACTTTTTGAACGCCATTCTATCCCTGTTCCTGTTTGGCAAGTGATCCCTTTGGCGCAACTAAAAAAACACCATCCCATGGATTTTCCCTACGTTATAAAACCGATTAGCGAGGGATCAAGCCGGGGCGTAAGCCTTATTTTTAGTCAAAAGGACTATGAACAGGCGTTGCACGAATGGAATTTCGGTAATCACGTGTTAATCGAGCAGTATATTCCTGGTCGAGAAATTCATATTGCTGTTGTTGATGATAAAGCCGTGGGAGCTATTGAAATTAAACCCTTATCTGGATTTTACGATTATAGGGCCAAATATACCCCGGGTCATGCTGACCATTTAATGCCCGCACCTTTAACCCCTGAAGAACACCAAAAAGTTTTAGAGATGGCAGAAAAAGCTCATAAGCTTTTAGGGTGTAGGGGGATCAGTCGTGCCGATTTTCGCTATGACGATATAAGCTCTTGTCCCACTTTTTATTTACTAGAAGTTAACACTCAACCGGGAATGACGCCTTTATCTTTGGTTCCAGAGATTACCTCATATTATGGATTATCGTATAATCAATTAGTAGAAAAATTGGTTGAGTCAGCCTCTTGCCATGCTTTAACAATACCATGAAAGCTGTGGCTACACGAAAACCCTCTAAGTCCCAAAGAAAAAGCGCTGTTAACGCATCCTCATGGCTGCGCAGTTTGGGTCTAAGAACTTTTTTTGGCAGCCGCCCCAAAACAATGCGAAAAGGACGTTATCCTTTTCGCATTGTGGTTAAACAATGGCTGGCTTGGGCTTCTTTTCTCATAATTCTGGTGGGGGTTCCGATGGGTTGGTGGTTAGGCTATCCCCAACTTTTCCTTGAGAATTGTCAGCAACGCTTGGTTATCCTTTTAAGCAAGGGAGGATTCTCTGTTAAAGAGATTTTTGTTGAAGGGCGTCGCCATATCCATCAGACAGAAATTTTAAAGGCCATTGGCCTGGAAAGAGGCCAACCCATTTTTCAACAAGATTTGGAAACCATCAAGAATAATCTTGGAAAGATTGATTGGATCAAAACAGTTGAAATTCAAAGACATCTTCCCGGCCACCTATATGTCAGAATTACTGAACGTCAGCCCATAGCCCTTTGGCAACATCACAAGAACTTGTTTCTTGTGGATCGGGAAGGTGTTGTGATTCATAACATCCAGTTCGAACCCTTTCGTCATCTTCCCCTTGTGGTTGGTGCGGATGCACCCATTCATGCCCCTAAAATTCTTATTCTTTTGGAAAAGTTTCCCAAAATCCGGGAAAACTTAAATTTTTTAACGCGCGTTCGCCAACGACGATGGGATTTGACCCTCTACAATTCAATTTTGGTAAAGCTTCCCCAAGAAAAATTAGAAGACGCTTTAGCAAGACTGACTATTTTAATTGAACAAAAAAAGATTAACCCCGAAGATGTTTCGGTGGTTGATTTGCGGAATCCCCAACAAATCGTTCTAAGGTTATCAGCAGCGGCGGCTGTCCGTATCAAACTGAAAGGAAAAGAGGCTTAGACTTTCTTTTCTAAAACACTTATGAAAAAACCATCGGTCTGGTGACGGGCGGGTGTTAATTGAAGAACCGGTTGGTCGGAAGGACAAGCTGTTCCTAAAACCTTGCGCCATAGATCCCTTATGTCCAAAAGATGAAAATCTGGATGAAGCGTTAAAAAATGATCCACTTGCTTATGATTTTCGACCCTTAGCATTGAACAGGTTGCATAAACAAGACGTCCTCCTGGTTTGACAGTATCCGCTGCCGTATTTAAAATTGTTTGTTGCTTTTGTAGCAAATCTTGTAAGTCCGAGGGCTGAAAACGCAACTTCATGTCAGGATTTCGTCGCCATGTGCCTGTCCCTGAACATGGGGCATCCACTAAGACCCGTTCAAACCGATTTTTTTGTCGTTTTAACCATGAATCGCCCAAAAGACGACATTCCACATTATGAATGCCAGCTCTTTTAAGCCTTTCCTTGGCCTTTTTAAGACGCCATTCATAGACATCTGTTGCCAATAGAACTCCTTTATTTTGCATACTGGCCGCTAAAGCCAAAGTTTTCCCCCCTGCACCTGCGCATAAGTCCAGTACCGTCATTCCTGGTTGAGCATCCGTTAGCAAAGCAATCAGTTGAGATCCTTCGTCTTGAACCTCGACATATCCTTCTTGGAAAAGAAAATGATTTTGCAAAGCCTGACGATGAGAGAGGCGAATGCCTAAAGGACTGTAGGGAGTAGCGGTTGCCATGACCTGATCCTGTTGGAATCTTTTCAGAACCCTTGAACGATCCGTTCTTAAGGAATTAATACGAACATCAAACCCCACAGGTTGATTCAAGGCTTGTATTTCATCAAAAGTTCTTTCACCAAAACTGTCCTGGCAATAGGACCAAAGCCATGAAGGTGTCCAAGCTTGAGCCCATTCAGGAGCAGGACCCCCCTCCTTGAAAGCGAGTTCTGACTGCTCCCGAGTGCTCAGGGGAGCGGGACCATATTCTTCACCTTGGAAGATTTCTTTTAATGTTATTGGGAAATTCGAATCTGTTAAGCGGATAAACCCTAAGACAGCTTGTCGTCCATTTAGGGGGGTGCGATAAAATGTTAGCAAAGGCCAGATTCGTAAAATATGGTAAACGTAATCCGTAATGGCACGACGATCATGACTGCCCATAAAACGTCGTTGGCGAAAGAAATTAACCAACAAACGATCACAAGGGATTTCGGAACAGTCCAAAATCTGATCTATAATTTCGATAACCATTTGAAAACGAGCAGAATTTTTCATAAAAAAGAACTTAAGCAGGATGTTGGCAATGGGAGGAACTTATCCCTACAGGATCTTGGTGAATAATGACCTCAGCATTGGGAAATACCCGGTAAATCTTCATCGCAATATCTTGGGCAATACAATGAGCTTCATCAAGGGTCAGGCTGGCTTCTAAATCAAGATGCATTTGGATAAATTCATTATGGCCTGAGCTGCGTGTTCTTAAATCATGAATCCCTAGAACCTGGGGATGATTCTGGGCCAGTTGACGAATTATGGCCAAAGTTTCATCAGGAAGTTCGCGATCCATCAAGATATCAAAGGATTTTTTAGCAATTTGCCAAGAAGTATAAAAAATATAAACCGCTATCACAGCGCCAACCAGCGTATCAAGATAGAAAAAATTGAAATAGGTTGATACAGCAAAACTGGCGAGGACACCGATATTTGTTAAAATGTCTGTTTGGTAATGAAGCGAATCCGCCGCAATCGCCAAAGATTGAGTTTTTTTGATAACATACCTCTGCCCCATGACCAAAAATAGGGTTAGTACGGTTGAAATGGCCATGATAAAAATTGCCAGAGCACTAAAGAGAACTTCTGTAGGATGGTAAGAGCGATAAAGAACCTCACGCATCAGCCATAAAGAGGACAGTGCAATCAAAAGAGATTGGCCCAAACTGGCCAGAGCCTCTGCTTTTCCATGACCAAAACGATGTTCAGCATCCGCAGGTTTAAGAGCATGACGAACAGCGATAAAATTAATCAAAGAGGCCCCAGTATCCAGTAAAGAGTCTACCAAAGAAGCCTGAATGCTCAAAGATCCCGTGATATACCAAGCAAAACTTTTTCCCAACACCAGAAAAGCGGCAACAACAACAGCGGCATAAGTCGCCCTTCGAACAAGCTGCTGACGAGATGATGAAGTAGAAACAAAGGCAATTTCAGGCAAAGGAAAGTCCAAACAGAAAGCAATCTAACGACATTCTGCTTAAAAACACTCGTTTATGCAAACAGAGTTTTCAAGGACTGATTCTAAGACCACAGCATAAGCTTTATCAACATCAACCGATTTATTTCGGTTTTTCTTGGAAACAAGTTCTGAAAACTGTTTGGTTCCTAAAAGAGGGGTTGGGGTCCCATGGGTTTGGGTGATAAAGCCACCCTTCCTATCAACAAGGGGAACCTTCGTCAAACCCATGGTGACCAAAAATCCAAACGTATTCTTAGGACTTTTTCTAGCTACCACCACACAAATTAACACTTACGCAGGGGTTTTTAAGCGATCACATGCCCTTTTAAAAAGAAGCTTTGAAATTGATCATTTCTGGATATCCCAGATTATATCCCTGCTCTTTCAGTTTATCCCAACCCTCCGTAAAATTATAAGCCGTTGTTTTCTTAAGAACCGTTACTCCTCCTTTGACCCAGTCGCCATTAACTTTGCTCTTTTCCAGGCCATCATAGGTATAGGGAAGTTGACAAGGCCTTTGAGCGGGACGGCGAATCATAAAAGGGTAAAGACCCCGATGGGAAATATCGTCTCTGGCTACAAAAGTCCATATAAGAAAGGGTGCCTGTGTGCTTAATAAAAATTCCTTAGTCTCCTCCTTAAAATCCTTTGTTATATCTGGCTTATGAGAATAATAAATGGGAAATCCATCTAAAAACATAAGGCCAGTCTGGGGACGAAGTAAATTATAAGCTTGGACAAAGGTCCCGCTTGGATCATGCAAATGCATAAAACAATAATTAGAAATAATCAGATCGATTTTATTGTTTAAATTTAACCCTCTTTCCTGAAGCCTCTCCGACAAATTCTCAATCTCAAAACCGCACAAGTTATAGACTTTACAGATATTACTTTCTGGGACAGGGATATTGGCGTAATGTTCTCCTGTTAGACTGATAATATGGACAGTTATGTCATGAGGCAAATCTGTTTGCTGGTTGAGGAAATTTACGATTCCTGTGGCCCAGGAACAATTCCCTGCGCCAATATCTAGCAAGAAAACCTCCTTCTGGTTTGGAATATTTTTTATGATATTCTTAACCAATGTATGGTCGTCCCTATTCATAGGTTGATATTGAGTATTTCCGTTATAAGCCCATAAAGGCTTGTGTTGTGAAATTTCATCAAACGTGGTCTTAATAAGACTTTGAACCTCTTGAGGCCTGTTTGACGGATCCAAATAAAGGGTTTGCGAATCCTCTTCCAAGGCAAGTAAGGTCCTGTGAGTGATGGGGAAAATCAGAATTCCCACGGCGAGCAAAATTATTTTTCTCAAGTAATTCGTGTTCATAAGGTACTCCTATAGTTTTCTTTTCTTTTTTCTAGATAAGTACTTCCAAGTCTTGGTTCAAGTTATTTTTAAGGTAAAGAAGTTAGGAGCGAATTTGTGCGCAAAGACGAGATTTACGGATCTTTTTCCCCCTCTTTTGTGAAACAATTTCACTTCAGAAGTGCATTATTTGCCGCGCAGTATTGTGTTAATAAGGCTTTTCTTTTATGGAAAATCCCTTTATTCCCTGTAAATGGAAAGACGTAGAGGAAAGGGTTTTTCGGTCAAGTTTTTTGGTTTTTCGCTTCCTGAAACTTAAGCCTTAAAATCTTTTCTTCTATAATCCTTAAATGTCGCCTGTGCAAGTTTAAAAAATCTTAAGATCCCTTTTTATCGGATTCAATATATACAATTTTTGGGGCTAACACCTGACTTTTAAGAAGTTAGAATGTCAGGATGTATTTAAAGCATTGCAAACTGTCACGTTCAAAGCCGTTAAATTGTTAGAATTTTTCGTCGCAGGCACACCGGCAAGGACTGTGGCTGAGTGAGTTGGTGTTCATCGAAACTCCGCCATCAGATTTTTCCACAAATTGAGAGAGAAGATTGCCCTTAAACAGCAAGATCGAAGCGAACAATTTTGTGGGAAAATCGAGTTAGATGAAAGTTATTTTGGAGGCATTCAGAAGGGAAAACGGGGACGAGACGCTGCTGGTAAAATTCCTATATTTGGCATTCTGAAGCGGGGAGCTCCTGTTTATACTCAAATCATTGAAGATACACAAACCTCAACCTTAATGCCTCTTATGAGAAAGAAAATTATGTCTAACCGCATCGTTTATACAGACTGTTATCGTTCTTATAATGCATTAGATGTTTCAGAATTCAAACATTACCGTATGAATCATTCAAAGCTTTTTGCTCACAAACACGATGATATTCATCATATTGAAAATTTCTGTACTCAAGCAAAATGTCATCTAAGAAAGTACAAGGGAGTGCCAAAAAATAACTTCAACCTCTTTTTGAAAGAGTGTGAGTGGAGATTTAATATGGGCTCACCTAAAAAGCTCCTTAAGGATTTAAAATCCATCCTTAAAGAATATTATTAGGTATCAGCCCCTAATTTTTTTAAAGATGAAATCTGTTAACCCTTTGTTAATCAAGATTAAGGAAAAGTTAATTTATTTTTTTGCCACCCCCCACCCACTGCCTCCCTAAACGGGAGGGGGGGCTACACCCACCTT
>JAJZHT010000048.1 GCA_021804455.1 Pseudomonadota bacterium
GTTTCTTTTAAAAACAGCAACAGTCCTCCAAATGCTAAAACTCCAACAGGAACGTTAATATAAAAAACCCAACGCCATGAATAGGTGTCGGTTAAATATCCCCCTAAAATCGGCCCTAAAATTGGGCCAATCATAATTCCCATCCCCCATAAAGCGAAGGCATAACCATGTTTTTCTTTAGGGTAAATTTCTAAAAGGATCGTTTGGGAAAGAGGAATGAAAGAGGCTCCAAAAATCCCCTGTAAAAAACGATAAAGAATCATAGCCTCCAGGGAATTGGCTATGCCACAAAAAATCGAAGCCAGCGTAAAACCAACAATTGAAATAAGGAAAAGACGTCTTTTACCCCATCGATTCGATAAAGAACTAATAAGGGTCATAACAACAGCAGAGGATAAAATATAAGAAGTTAAAACCCAAGTGATCTGATCTTGGGTCGCTCCAAGGCTTCCCTGCATATGGGGTAAGGCTACGTTAGCAATGGTAGTATCCAGAACTTGCATAATGGTTGCTAACATCAGCGTTATGGTTAAAAGTTTTCGATGGTGAATGGGATGAAACCCTTTTTCTGGGGGAACGCTTTTTTTCATCGCGGTTTCCCAGCAATATGAACACGAACAGCCGCACTCATACCTGCGCGTAAAAGGGGCTGCTGATCCTGCGGATCAAAACGAATACGAACAGGAATTCTTTGGGTCACTTTAACCCAGTTTCCTGTGGCATTTTGAGGGGGAAGAATCGCAAATTCTGATCCTGCAGCCGCGCTAATTCCCTCGACATACCCCGTTGTTTGCCAATCAGGATAACTATCAATCCCAATCAAAGCCTTTTGTCCTGGTTGAATATAGGTCAGTTCTGTTTCCTTAAAATTTGCCTCAACCCAAACATTCTTGGTCACAAAAAGGGTAAAAAGAGAAGAGCCTGCCTTGACCTGATCGCCTGGATAAAGGGTTAAACGACTGATAATACCCTCATTGGGCGCGTATAAAATGGTCCGTGAAAGATTCAGATTGGCAAGATCAAGATTAGCTTTAACCTCTAAATATTGAGGATGATGTTCAGGTTGAATCGCAGGATTGCCAGCTAGGGAAGCCAGAATCGCTTGTAAATCATAAACAGCTATATCCAATTTTTTTTGTGCTTGATCCCGATTATGCTGTGCTTGGTCTCGTTGGGCAGCACTTGTTGCTTTCTTTTTAAAAAGAGCCTCTTGTCGTTCTAATTCTTGCTGGTAGTAAGCAAGATCTTTTTTAGCCAATTCTTTTTCAGATTGTTTTTGTTGATAAATAGCCTTTTGGGTATGAATGGTATTTTGAATAACTTGTAACTGTGCCTTTAAGCGGTCGATTTCATATTGGAAAGGCTCAGGGTCCAAAGAAAAAAGGAAATCTCCTTGTTGAACCTTTTGGTTTTCGCTAACGCCTATTTTTTTAACACGACCGGTGACCTCGGTGCTGATGGCGATAAAATCCGTCTTAACATAGGCGTTTTCGGTATAAACCCAATCTTGGTTTATCCAATAAAAGTAAACGACCAACACCCCAAAAATTAGGGGCGGTATCAGCCACAAACCCTTTTTGTATGGAAGGGACAGTACTTTCAAAATTATATAACTTCAGATAATCTCCTCATTCTTTGTTAAATTTTATCGATACTCTTCCTAAGAAATGATTAATTTATGGTATGTTTTGACTTTGCTGTTTAAAAGTTTCGTACAGACCAACAGCGGCAGCATTCGAGATATTGAGCGTTGAAAATGGACCCGCTACCGGCAATCGTACTTGAAAATCACAAAGCTGCATTGTTCTTTGACGCATCCCATCACCTTCGCTGCCAAAAACCAATGCAATTTTTCCCTTTAAATCTATTTCATGCAAAATCTTATCGCCCTTTTCAGAGAATCCTACTGCCCAAAATCCCATTTTCTTTAATGCCTCAAGGGCCTGGGCCAAGTTTTTGACGGTGCAAAAAGGAACCAACTCTAAGGCACCACAGGCTGATTTTGCTAAGGTTCCAGATTCCTTAGGAGCATGACGTTCGGTCATGATCACCGCCTTAGCTCCAAACACGGCGGCTGATCGCAAAACGGCACCCACATTGTGGGGATCATTGACTTGATCAAGAACAACAACCTTTTGGTGTGCAGAGGAATCATCGGCTAAAAAATCCAAATCTGAGAGTGCCAGAGGTTGCACCAAAAGACTGATCCCTTGGTGAACCGCACCTAGAGGTAAACGTGCCTCTAGAACTTTTTTCTCGACAACCTCAACTTTTACTCTTTTTACAGAAGGTAGGTCTTTTAAAAGACGTGCATCGGTAACAAAGATCTTTTCAATAACACGACAGGGATTTAAAAGAGCCATACGACAGGCATGATAACCATACAAATACATTATCTCATCCTAAACAACCGTTGGTAATAAAGCACGAATAGGGGCAAAGCTTCGACGATGATGGAGAGTTACCCCATAAGTTCGAAGGGCTTGCCTATGCAACAAAGTTCCATAGCCAGCATTTTTATCCCATCCATAAACAGGGAAATCTTGATGAAGGTCATTCATTATTTTATCTCGTTCTACTTTAGCCAAAATCGAAGCTGTCGCGATTGAAAAACTCGATTGATCCCCTTTGACAACCATTTCCACAGAACATTCCAGCTCGGGCTTTCGGATACCATCCACCAGAGCATAAGAAGGACGCACCTTCAGTCCATCTACAGCGCGTCGCATCGCTAATCGAGTTGCATGGCTGATGTTGAAAAAATCAATCTCTTCAACAGTGGCGAGGCCTATATGATACGTTAAGCAAGGATGAAGAATGAGTTCCTGAAAGAGAGTTTGTCTTTGCTTTTTGGTTAATTTCTTAGAATCATTGACCCGGGTTTTGAAGGTTTCTGGAAATAAAGATTGATCGATAATAACCGCTGCGGCAACAACTGGTCCTGCCCAGGGGCCACATCCAGCCTCATCAATCCCTACCACAGCATAACTTGGATATTTTTTTTCTAAATGAAAACTAGGGCTTATCATCGCCATGAACCACAGGATGGGTTGCTGAGTCTCCATCTTCTGGGATGAAAGGTTTATGGGACAAGGTTTTTGTTTGGAAAAAATGTCGATATCTTTTCGTCATTCTTTTGAAAATCCCTAAATCCCCACCCGATAAAAAGTCAAAAACACCCTTTAATCCCACAGAATTCGTATCCGCAACATCCCGTAGGCGCCTTGCAATACCCAGCCAAACAGGGCTAAATGCTAAAGAAAGAACCGTTAACCCAATAATCAATTTTTCTCCGTATTCGCTAATAATATTGGTTTCATTGGAAATTGTAGCCATCAGGAATGCGAATTCTCCCAGCTGGGCTAAAACAACCCCTATTAAAAAAGCCTGCGGCCAAGGGAGACGCAGCATCCTTAAAATCCCAATATTCAAAGCTGTTTTGCCAATCGTTACAACAAACAGTAACTCTAGAACTGTCGCTAAGTTATCCCAGATAAATTCCACATCCAATAACAGGCCTATGGAAAGAAAGAAGACCATCAAAAGTATACTTTGGATGGGTTTTGTAGAGTCAATAATTGCCAGCCGTTCATGAGTATTTCCTAGAACCAAGCCGGCTAAGAAAGCACCATAGGGTGCCGATAAACCAATCAAACCTGAAATAGCTGCAGCTGCAAAGCAAAATGTTAAACTTGCCAGAGGCGTTAAGTCTTTATGACCGGCAATCATTTGAGTAAGAGGAATCCGAACACGTTGACGACGACTTAAATAACCAATAATTGCACCAATCAAACCGATAGACGCTGCAAGTTTAATCAACATCGAGGCGCTAAACCATGATTCACCATAATTCCTTAAGATTAAGATCATGGGAACAATGGCTAGGTCTTGGGCGATTAAGATGCCAATGGTTAACTGCCCCAGTTCAGACTTTAATTCGCCAATATTCTCCATCACTTTAACAACCACAGCTGTAGAAGAGATAGAAGCCACAAACCCCAGCAATAAGGATAAGCCCGCAGACCAATCGAAAAGCCTTGCTAAAGTCAAAGTAATCACGAGGCTGCTAAAAATTTGAAGAATGGTACAGAGCGTAGCAACCACCCAAACCTTTTTAAAAGTTCTAAGGCTTAACTCCATACCGATAACAAACAACAACAATAAAACCCCTAACTCCGCCAAAATACCAACCTGATCACGAGACTGAATGAAGGCAAGTCCTGAGGGGCCCAGTAAGATTCCTGTTAAAATATAACCAATAATCGGGGGTTGATTCAGGCGTACAAAACCCAACCCCCCTGCCAGAGCTGCTACAACCACCATAGCAATTTCTGTTAAGTTAATTTCTTCCATAATCTAACACGAACCTAGAATCATTAATTCAAAAATAAGGGAGTTATTATCACGTTATTCCCCGTAATTTCCCCTAGAATAACGAACAAAATCATGCAAGCAAGCTTAAATTTAAGAATAACGATAAATAATCAAAAATGTTGCTTTTAATAAAGACCCAAAGAGATTCTAATTCCAATCCCAAACAACAGGGAAATAAACAGCTTCTCGGAACTTATCCAATTGTAGAAACCCTGAGATTTCTAATTCTAACGTTTGGGTTGAAGGGTGAAACTTTTGAATTTGCACGGTCACTTCGCTAAGCCGAGGCTCAAAATAGGATATTGCCTGCTGACAAAGATTCGCAATACGAGGCCATTCGCTGCGGTTGCTGGCATCAAAAGATTGAAAATCACGAAAGCCAAACAAGGATGGGAATCCTAAACTCAAGGTGTCGCCCGTTAAATCCTCATAATCCTGATATTTTGCCGTTGAACGAGTATTTAAGATTCGTGAAACTTCTACAGCGATGGACTCGATAAGTTGTTGACGTGTTAAAATTAGGTTATGGGCGGAATCAATTTGTTCTTCTGGGTTTTCGTCAATTAATCGGTCAAATAGAGGTCTTTTAGCGCCCAGTTGGTTTTTAGGTTCGTTATAAAGACGTTGAACAGTTCGCATCAAGGAAGGGTTTTGGTAAGGAACTTTAAGTTTAATTTTAGATAAAAATACTTAAAATAAAAGATCTTTATAGAATTTGGTAATAAAAAAGCCTGCTTGGACGGCAGGCTTTTTTTTATGTTCAGTCTTTCTGTGGACTAATAACCCTCACGCTCAAGGCGTTTGCGCATTAGTTTGCGATAACGACGAACGGCCTCTGACTGTTCACGGACACGACGTTCAGATGGCTTTTCAAAATGTCGACGCAGCTTCATTTCGCGGTAAATCCCTTCACGCTGCATCTTTTTTTTCAAAGCACGTAAAGCCTGATCAACATTATTATCACGAACAACAACTTCCACCGAAAACTCAACTCCTTTCTAAAATGTGTATTTCGGCAACTGTAGCACAACCTTTTATAAAAAACTATTGCTTTTCAAATCATAATAGAGTAGAAATCATACACTGTTGACGCGGGGTAGAGCAGCCCGGTAGCTCGTCAGGCTCATAACCTGAAGGTCGTTGGTTCAAATCCAGCCCCCGCAACCAAATTTTCTTTTGATGTTTCATCGATTTTTTTGTACTGTTTTTGGTATGGGTTATCTTCCCAAAGCACCTGGGACTTTTGGGTCTTTGGCGGGTTTTGTCTTTTTTCTAGCCCAGGTTCAAATGGGTCTTTTGCTTTATACAATAACCCTTGGCCTTCTTGTACTTTTTCTGGTGGGATGGTTAAGCTGCCATCACATTCTAAAATCAACAAATTTTCAAAATACAGACCCCCATTATATTGTGATTGATGAAGTTGTTGGGATGGAACTGGCGCTTTTGATTGTTTATTATTATCAATCTTTAACACTTTTTTCTTACCTTGTTTGTTTTGTTCTTTTCCGCATTCTTGACATTGCCAAACCGGGCCCCATTGGTTGGGCCGACCGTTTCTTTGCACGATCCTCTTCCACGGCAGCCTTGGGAATTATGCTTGATGATATCCTTGCAGGTATAGGGGCTGCAGTTTTTACTTGTTTATTAAGCTTATTTTAACTTTTGTTTTCTATATTTAAAAAATGTTCAATTTTATTGAAAATAGGAGACATAAAAAATGGACTATTTAATACTGGGCGTAATTCTATCAAGCCTCATCAGTGTTGCGAGCTTGGTTTTATCTTTACTAAATTGGCGAAGCGTCCATGTGAACCGTTGCAAGATTCAACATAATCATCAAATGATTGAAGCGAATCATCATTATATCGATGAAATCCGTCAAGGGGTAGAGCGCAATCATGCCTTGATTTTGGAAAACCGCAGCCATATCGAGGCTAATCGTGGTCATATTGAAGGCAATCATAAGTTGATTGAAGAAAACCGTCACGCCATTCGTGAACTTCGTGAAGGGGTTGACCGCAACCATACCTTGATTTTGGAAAACCGTAGCCATATCGAAGCCAATCGTGGTCACATCCAAGAGAATCATAACAGAATCGATAAGCTACAAGGATGTGTTGAGCATAACCACCATTTGATTTTGGAAAACCGTGAACATATTGCAGAACTGGGTCACCTCAGAGGATGTTGCGGGAATTGTGGATGTACGTCCTCTTCTGCCCAAGGATGAATTGGGAAAGGGAGCAATGAACCATGCTTGATTTTCAACATATAAAACATTATTTTACCGTAATTACAGAATCTCAAGAGGCGTTCATTGCTTCTCTTTTATGCACCCTGGGTTTTGTTTTAGTGCACTGGGCAATTCCTCGTTTGCGTCAATTAGACAATTTTAACGAGGGTATTTTAAATTCTGTGGGGGCAGGTTTGGCGTTGGGCTATGTTTTTCTGTTTGCGATGCCCAGTTTCTTGGTCCAAGTCCCAAAGCTTGCCCAAAATTCAACTGTACCTTTTTTTCAAAGCCAAAGAAATTTTTTATTTGTTACTTTTTTTGTTGTTTTAATTGGTTTTTTTCAAGTTTATATCCTGGAAAAAATTGCCCACAAAAAAACCAAACACGGCCTTGAAGCAGGAACTTTGGTTTATGCCTGTCACCTGGCTCAAGCAACGTTTTCCAGTTTTTCCATCAGTGTTGTTATGCAAACGATGGCGGAACAAAGTATACCGGCTCTCTTATTATTCTCTGTTGTTATGATGGTTTATTTTGGGTTGAATGATCATACCTTACGTCACCATTTCCCCAATCGTTTCGATCATTTAGGGAGATTATGGCCTGTATTCGGGGTTTTGTCAGGATGGGTAATAGGGACCTTTGTTTTACAGGGCCATCCCAGCGTTATTGTTGTTTTGCTTAAGGCCTATTTGGCGGGAACAATTTTAATTAACAGCGCCAAAAATGAATTCAGTATGATTGAGGGGCATTCTCATTTCCCTGCTTTCATCATAAGTTTGGGTCTGAAAGCAGGGATTGTTCTCTTGATGTTTCTTTTAGACGGTCGCTAAGAAGACTTGACCTCATCATCCAGTTCATTCACCGAACGGGACAAATGATAATCCAGGGTCTTTTTTAAAGCCGTACGCAGATCCACTTTGGGCTGCCAACCTAATAAAGTGCGAGCGTTTTCAATAGAAGGAACCCGTCGACTGATATCCTGATAATGAATCCCATAATGTTGTTTTGAATCAACACTACGAATCATGACCTGATCCGCTATTTTTTTGTATCCTGGATAAGTACGTATTAAATCAACCAGCAATTGCGCCAACTCTTGAATGGATACATCGTTATCAGGATTTCCCAAATTAAAAATTTGGCTGCTCGCTTTACCGTCGACATTTTCAATCATCTTTATTAAAGCATCAATCCCATCGTCAATATCCGTAAAGGACCGGCGTTGTTGTCCACCATCCATCAACTTAATTTCCTGGCGATGCAAGATATCAGCAATAAATTGGGTGACAACGCGCGACGAACCTTCTTTTGTTGAAAGGATACTGTCTAACTTTGGACCCAACCAGTTAAAGGGGCGGAATAGCGTGTAATCCAGGCCATGATGGATACCGTAGGC
>JAJZHT010000049.1 GCA_021804455.1 Pseudomonadota bacterium
TAGGAGGGTTTTTGAATAGAAAAAATGACAAATTCCCGGGAACTATGACTTTGTGGAGAGGATATGAAAATCTTAAACAGTCTATGGAAATGGTAGATATCTTTAACACTCAAACTTGTGGGTAAAGGTAAGACTTGAACCCTATTGAGCACCAATGGGCGAAAGCTAAGGCAACCAAGCGTAAAACCAACCTAGATCTTAATCAATTATTAAAAACCCTCAATCTAATAAAATTATGTCGCTTCGGCTCTATAAAGTCAGCACAAACAATGCGCTTGTTAAGGAGTAGAGCTTTCATAAAATAAATAAGCATCACAAATCGAGAAGCCAGATGCTGGTATCATTTTATTGAAAATTCTCTTGTGTAAAAATTTTTCAAAAATATTGAATTCAGGACCCTTTGTTAACCAAGATTAACAAAAAGTTAATTTCATTTTTTTGCCACCCCCCGCCCACTGCCTCCCTAAACGGGAGGGGGGCTACACCCACCACCTTACAAAAACGGTGGGCAAAAATCTCCTTATGGCCCTTTTTCTGGTTTCAAACAGAGGCTTTTCTTACCTAGGTTACTTCTTATCATACTCCCAAAATTCTTACCAAAACGTTAATTTTGAGACTTTTTTTAGATTAAACAAAGCTGTCCCCATAATAGGTTGGGCAATAAATTTCCCTTCCTTTAACATGCAAAAAATCAACAAGGGCAAATCCCTGATCGCGCAATTCGTTTCCGGTATTCCCTGTTAAGATCAAAAAACTATCAATTCCCACTTGGGTTGCACCGATAATATCGGTTTCCAAAGTGTCCCCTATCATTAGCATTTGATGAGAACCAAATTCAGGAAAACGCTTCATAACGGCTTGATAAATAATAGGATCGGGTTTGCCCATTGATAAAACGTTTCCGCCCTGTTGTTCAATTTTTTCCGCTAACATTCCTGCACATCGCCGAATTTCTTTACCATTCATGGCGATTTTGTCTGGGTTGGCACATAAAACCGGGATCTTTTTTTGGGAAATTTTTGCTATTAAAACATCATATTGATGTTCGTCTTCATCAGGCTCCATAAAAGCTGTTAACAAAACCACATCAGCCTCTTCCACATTCTCAACGAGATTCAGATCCAGTCCTGCGCCGATATCCTTATTACAGTGAGCTCCCAGATGATAGATCTTTTGCCCCTGATACGTCGTTGTCAGCAAGTCGCGTGTGACATCTCCCGATGTTACAATGTCAAACGTATTATGAATTCCCAACCGATTCAGTTTTTCTCGTGCTATTTGCCTTGGACGCGGCATGTTTGACAAAAAAATGACTTTTTGTTTCAAAGCTAGAGCATTAATGGTTTCAACAACCCCCGGAAAGGCATGAATACCGTCATGAACAACACCCCAAATATCAAACAAAAAAACGGAGTATCGTTCTGTCAAACTTAAAAAGTTCTTAACATAGTGAGGCTCTGGTTTGTTGGCGAGGGCGGTTTTTAAAAGATTCATATTTCTATCCTTTCCTAGTAACCAAAATATCTTGCTAAACAAAAACACCCAGAATACATATAGAACATGTCTTCTTCTTCGTCCACTGTTGGTTTTATCCACTTGCGTTTGCACAGTGCTTACTCACTGGCAGAAGGTGCTTTGCCTATCAAATTAATTCCCAAATTATGCCAAAAGCACCAAATGCCAGCTGTAGCCATTACAGATACGGCCAATTTATTTGGGGCATTAGAATTTGCCATGACCTGCGCAGAGGCTGGGATTCAACCCATTATCGGCTGTCAGATTAATCTTTATCTAGAAACAATAGGCAAAGCTGCCCCCTGGATTTTATTGGCTCAAAATCAAAAAGGCTATCATAACCTTTTAAAGTTAGTGAGTCAGTCTTATACGGATCCTTCCCCCTCTATACCTGGAATTGAAGACCCCATTATTACAGAACAAGCCTTACAAGGTCATACAGAGGGTTTAATCGCCCTAACAGGAGGACATACAGGCCCCTTGGCCAAGCTTATTCATGAAAAGCCTGAAGAAGTTCCCAGTTGGCTTCAATTTTTAAAGACGTTATTTCCAGATCGGCTTTACATTGAATTAATGCGTCATAATCTGCCTGAACAAAGGCGCCTTGAACCAAAATTTTTAGAGCTTGCCCAGGAATACAATCTCCCCTTGGTTGCCACAAACGATGTCTACTTTGATCACCCCGATATGTATCAAGCTCATGATGCCTTGCTTTGCATTGCCGAGGGCCGTTACATCAGTGAAGACGATCGTCGCCGTGTTACACAGCATCATTTTTTTAAATCCTCCCAAGAAATGCAGGAACTTTTCGCTGATTTGCCAGAAGCCCTGGAAAATTCTGTACTCATTGCCCAACGATGTCACTTTATGCCAACCCCTCGCAAACCTATCTTGCCCCCTTTTCCAACAGAAACGGGGCGAGGGGAGGTTGACGAACTTCGTGAACAAGCGTTGGTAGGATTGGAAAAAAGACTGCAAGAAGAAGTCCTTCCCCGTTTTTCCGATACTTCTCAACATACAACATGGAAAAATCAATACCATCAGCGTCTTGATTACGAATTGGACATTATTGAACGGATGGGATTCCCTGGGTACTTTTTAATTGTTGCGGATTTTATTAAATGGGCAAAAAGCCAAGATATTCCTGTGGGGCCCGGACGGGGCTCGGGAGCGGGATCTTTGGTCGCTTGGGCGTTAACGATTACCGATATAGACCCTATCCGCTTTAACCTTTTGTTTGAACGATTTTTAAATCCTGAACGTGTTTCCATGCCTGATTTTGACATTGATTTTTGTCAGGATCGGCGAGATGAAGTCATTCAATACGTACGACAGAAATACGGTGACGAACGAGTGGCTCATATTATTACCTTTGGTAAATTGCAGGCACGCGCTGTATTAAGAGACGTGGGACGTGTTTTGCAAATGCCTTATGGTCAGGTCGATCGTATCTGTAAATTAATTCCCAATAATCCGGCCAATCCAGTCAGCTTAGAACAAGCCCTTGAATTAGAGCCTGCCCTTAAACAACAACGTGATCAAGATGAAACGGTCAGAACTTTAATTGATATAGGCCTTAAGCTTGAAGGATTGTATCGACATGCTTCAACCCATGCAGCCGGAGTCGTTATTGGGGACCGACCTTTATACGAATTAGTTCCCTTGTATCAAGACGAACGTTCTGAACTTCCTGCAACACAATTTAGCATGAAGTATGTTGAGGCTGCAGGATTATTAAAGTTTGATTTCTTGGGTTTAAAAACCCTGACTGTTATTGAAAAATGCAGTCAGTTGATTCGTGAACAAGGAAAAGACTTTCATGTTGGCCGCATCCCTTTAGATGATCAGAAAACTTTTGCCCTATTAAGTCGTGTTGAAGTGATTGGAGTTTTCCAATTGGAAAGTGGTGGGATGCGGGATGTCTTACGTAAGTTGCGTCCAGATCGATTCGAAGACTTGGTGGCTCTTGTGGCCTTGTACCGTCCAGGCCCTATGGATGATATTCCTCGTTACCTGGCTTGTAAACATGGTGAGGAAGACGTTCGTTACCTTCACCCTGCCTTGCAACCCATTCTTGAACCTACTTATGGAGTGATGGTTTATCAAGAACAAGTCATGCAGATTGCCCAGGTTTTAGGCGGATATACATTGGGAGCCGCTGACTTATTACGTCGAGCAATGGGAAAAAAGATCAAATCTGAAATGAATGCTCAACGTGCCCTTTTTATCGAAGGGGCCGTCGAGAAAGGCGTTAATCCTGAGGTCGCCAGTCAAATTTTTGAACAGATGGCTAAATTCGCTGGATATGGTTTTAACAAGTCTCACTCGGCTCCTTATGCCCTTTTAACCTATCAGACGGCCTATTTAAAGGCCAATTACCCTTTACAATTTTTTGCGGCCACCATGACGTATGACCTTCATAATACGGACAAGTTGAATGTTTATCGTCAGGATTTATTACGGGCCAATATCTCCTTGCTTTCGCCCGATGTTAATGCATCCATGGCTATTTTTTCAGTTGAAGGAGAGGCCATCCGTTATGGTCTTGCTGCCATAAAAAATGTGGGCTTGCAGGCTATGGAAGCTCTGGTTGCTGAACGCCACAAAAATGGGGCTTTTAAAGATTTAACAGATTTTTTTACCCGGTTAGACGGTAAAATTCTGAACAAGCGTCAAATTGAAAATCTGATTGCAGCAGGGGCTTTGGATAGTCTTTTCACCGTTTCGGGTTTAAAAAGAAGTCATGTTTATCAAGCTGTCGAAGCGCTTTTGGCACAAAATCATATTCATCGTTCTGAAAAAAATCAAAAGCAGACCTTATTATTTGGGGAACAAAAAACGAATACGGCCTTAACCCTTCCTGCAGCCCCTGATTGGGGGCTTTTAGAAACCTTGCAAAAGGAATTTGAAGCCCTTGGGTTCTATCAAAGTGCCCACCCCTTAGATATTTATCGCGATGCTTTAGCAGGGATGGGATTGACCAGCAGCCAAGAATTATCAGCTTTAGCGGGGACGACGCAAACAACCGTTCAATTGGCAGGGATTCTTTTATCAAAACAAGAACGCACAGCGAAAACGGGGCAGAAATTTGCCTTTGTAACGTTTTCTGATACAGCAGGTATTTTTGAAGTCGCTTTTTTCTCCGAAACATACAATCAAATTCGTGATTTGTTAAATCCAGGCACCGCTGTTTGCATAACGGCCAATTTACGTGCAGAAGGGGATGGCTATCGCTTAACAGGCCAAAGGCTTGAACTTCTTGATGAAAAGACTCAGTCCCAATCTATGACCTTAGTGGTTGATGAAAAAATTAATATAACAGATTTTAAGTCTATTTTGAGCACCTGTGGCACAGGAAAAGCTAAAGTTGAGGTTCGTTTACGTTTAACTGATTTACCTGTTGTGCAGATCACTCTTCCTGGTCGCTATGATTTAGGAGCGGATCAACGCAGCCGTTTGTTAGCCTTGTGCCCAGGGCGATATGGCTAGTCTCCTCTTAGGGTCCATAGGAAGAATTCAAAAAGCCTGAAATTTCAGAGAAGGGAAGCTGCAAAAGTTTTAACCAATCGTTTACGTCTTTATGATAGCATGACTCTAAATTCAGAAGGACTTTCCATACAGTCTTGAAAAAGTGCCTATGATATGAGTGATCAAAAATCGACAAATATTATTCCTTTCCAAAAAAGGAAAAAAAGATTCCCAAAAGAATCCTTTTTAAAGGACGTAAATGAATGGGGAGAAATTCCAATTGAAGACAAAACTCTTCATCCCACCCCGTGGTTATCAGGAATTCAACGTTTCTTTTATGCGGCTGTTGCTTTATTATTAATAATATCGTTTTTCATTTTGGCTTTTTATTGACGAAAGTATTATTTTTGTGTGTAATGCAGATTACAAAAGGGCCTGTAGTTCAGTTGGTTAGAACCCGCCGCTCATAACGGCGTTGTCGTAGGTTCGAGTCCTACCGGGCCCACCATTTTCTTTTTCTCCTGTTTCCTATTTTTCTGTTTGTTTCCGGGGAATTTTATGGACGCCATGCCTTTTCCCTTGCTAATCTTTTTCTAAAATTACTAAGGAGCACACTATGACAAAAGCGAACGGCCATGCTGCCACTTCCTCGACACCACCTCTTTCCATCCATGGTCAATATTTAAAAGATTTTTCTTTTGAAAATCCGAATCCTCTGGAAGCTTTCGGGGGAGATCATCAGGATAAACAGCCACAAATTAATATTGATATCCAAGTTAAAGCCGAACCTGTAGGAGAAAAAACTTTTGAGGTTGTTTTGCATGTTCGTGCGGAAGCCAAACGAGAGAAATCCCAACTTTTTCTTACGGAAATCAGCTATGCTGGGATCGTAAGCCTCGGTGACGAAGTTCCCCAAGAGCATTATGGCCCCTTGCTGATGATTCATTGTCCTGCCCTTTTGTTTCCGTTCGCGCGTCATCTGATTGCGGATGCAACAAGAAACGGCGGTTTTCCACCTCTTATGATGGATCCTGTGGATTTCGCACGTCTTTATCACGAACAACAAACCCAAACCGAACAACCCCAAACGACCTAATTTTCAGCCCCTTTTTAGGATCCTAGGCGAGACCACAAATTCTCCTTAACATTTTTCAGAAATTCTTGGTGGTCTTGTCTTTCTTGAGGGGTTAAAGGGAAGGATCGCTTAGGAAACGAAATAACATTCCTTTCGATAATTTCCTTATTTTCTATAGAATATTTTTTTTGCAAGCTAAGGGTTCTTTGACGCCCGCCTATTAATTCCAGATAGACATCCGCCAAAAGTTGAGAATCTAATAAAGCGCCGTGTTTTTCACGTTTGCTAAGGTCAATTTGGAAACGTTTGCAAAGAGCATCTAAACTGGCAGGAGAGCCAGGAAATTTTTGTCGGGCGATCGCCAAAGTATCAGTAACACGATCCCATACCAAAGGCGGACGATTCAGGCGAGAAAGCTCAAAGTTCAAGAAGCTAAGGTCAAAGCTGGCATTATGGATAACAAGGCGATCTTCGCCTAAAAACTCTAAGAAGTCATCCACGATCTCGGCAAAAATAGGGTAAGGTTTCAAGAACTCTGTCGTGAGGCCTGTAATAACTGTTGATTGAGGAGGAACATCACGCTCTGGATTGATATAACATTGGAAAGAGTTCCCAGTTGGTAAATGATTCACCAATTCTAAACAACCAATCTCTATGACTCGGTGTCCAGCTTGTGGACTTAGGCCCGTTGTTTCTGTATCAAGAATAATTTCTCTTAACATCATCCACCTTTAAAAAAAATTAAACAGCGAGTTGGCCTAGGAATTCATCTAATTGTTCAAAGCTTTGGAAATAGAAGGTAAGGGCTCCACCATTTCGTGTAAACTGAAGTTTGGTTTTCATCCCTAATTTTTCACCAATTCTTTGAGTGATCATCTGAATATCAGGATCTATAGCGGGGGAAGTCAAAGGTGCTTGACGGTTCTGTCTTGCCAAATTCTCTGAATCGCGTACCGACAATTTATTTTCAACAATTTTACGAGCCAATTCTTCACTGTTGGGAGCGTGAATCAATGTTCGCGCATGACCTGCTGTTAGTTTTCCTTCACGAATTAATTGTTTAACGTTATCAGGGAGTTGATTTAAACGGAGCATATTTGCCACATAACTGCGACTTTTGCCAAGAGCAAACGCAATTTGTTCTTGGGTTTTATGGTGATCTTGAATCAACCTTTGCAAAGATTCAGCTTCTTCTAGAGGGTTTAGGTCGTCTCTTTGTAAGTTCTCAACAAGACCAATCTCTAGGGCCTCTTGATCCGAACAGTTCAAAAGAATAATCGGAACTTTGGACAAACCGGCCCTTTTTGCGGCTCGCCAGCGGCGTTCCCCTGCAACAATTTCATAGAAATCATCGGCCCTATGCCTTACCAAAAGGGGCTGTAAGATACCCTTTTGCTGGATAGAATGCATTAAATTTTCCATCGCTTCAGGTTCAAAAATTTGACGGGGTTGCATTTTACCAGGTTTCAATTTTTCTACAGAGAGAAATTGGGTCGATCCAGATGTCAAATCTGTCTCTGTATAAGGACCCACTTCACCAAAAAGAGCCGCAAGACCACGACCTAAATTTTTATGATTCTCTGTGCTCATATTCTTTCCTTTACAAGAATTTCTTTCGCCAATTCCATATAAGACTGCGAACCGATACATCCCACATCGTATAATAAAACGGGTTTCCCATGAGAAGGTGCCTCAGAAACCTTAATATTTCTGGGGATCACGGTTTTAAAGACCTTATCTTTTAAATGCAACCGAACGTCCGACGCAACCTGTGCACAAAGAGAGCTTCTTTTGTCGTACATGGTTAAAACAACCCCAAAAAGATTGAGATTGGGATTAAAGCTTCGTCTGATTTTCTGAACAGAGTTCAGCAAATAGCTAAGCCCTTCGAGGGCATAGTATTCGCATTGCAAAGGAACCAAAACACCCTGT
>JAJZHT010000050.1 GCA_021804455.1 Pseudomonadota bacterium
CTGCCAGATTCGTTTGTCCGCAATCAGAAGCAGGTAACGCATCAGGTTGGCGATCTCCTGGCAGCCGGGGTCAAGCCCGCCGTGAAGCTGCCGGCCGATTTGCCGGCCGGGCTGATCGAGCTCAAGGACAAATTCGACGGTCTAAGCATCCGCGTTCCGACCCCTGTGGTTTCATTGTCTGATGTCACTGCACTCCTTAAGCGCAGTGTCAGTGTCGAAGAGCTTAATGAAGTCTTCAAAATAAGGGGTTTTAATGCCAACGCTTTCTAAATTTGCAAAGAAGGGATGGGATGGTTTCGTCTCTATAAAGCGTGAATAAAGTGTGAGTTGATCCCATGTTACATTGCTGCCATACTTTTCTAAGCGTTTTAGAACTTCCTCCGGGGTAGAAATAGAGGGCCATTGTAGTAATTCTTTTTCTGTAAGGGCAATGTAGGTGGCATTCTTTTGAACGCCAAAGGCCATAACGGCATGTTGTGATAGGGGATTAAAGCTGTCAAAAGCAGCTGTTATGCCAACCTTTTCTACCTTAGATTTTCTTTTTAGAAGGTCAGGAGAGGGAAGCTGATTCAACAGGGCGTAACTTCCAACAGGGGTTGTTTGAATCCCGTGTTTTTCTAGGGCTTTTTGGGTATATTCCCCGCGTACCCCAATACTTTTGGATCGTTGTAAAAATTCTTTCAAAATTTCAACTGTACAGGGGTGAATATTAATCATAGAGCCTATGTCAGGCGCTTGTGTTCCCACGGAGACTACGACAACGGAAGCCTCGGGATGAACCTCTTCAAGCTCTTTTTTGACACTTTCTGCCCATTCTGGATGCCATTCGTGCAATACGTTGGTTGCTTCAACAAGAAAAATGTCACCCTTTCTTAAAGCTAAAGGACTGGAAACAAGGTGAGAAGACGGAATAACGCTTTTTAAGAGTTCACCATTTAGGAAATCGCCCAAGTTAGTCCAATCATTACTGTTCATGGCAATACTGTAATCTGCATAGGGGTTCGACCATTTAGGGCTGTAAACGCGAATTTTTCGTTGTCCTTCGGAGTTGATATTTTTTCGGACAATTTTAAATATATCAAGGTCCGATTGGGCGATGGGTTTATTGCCAAAGCTGGCATTTTTCCCCCAGGTTTGCCCGCGGACTTGGGTCAAAAAGCGACCGTCGGAAGGAAGGAAAAGTGTTTTATCGTCCTGACTCAATAAATCCAATAAAACCATAAAATGATGGGATCCCGTCCAAACCATCTGACTGTAGGCATCGGGGGTCATACTTTTGATGTTTTCAGGCAAAAGATGCAATGTATCCAAACTGTCCAGATGTTTGTTGATGATTCTATCTCCAGGTTTAACGCCGGCCATGTTATGGTCAATATTCCCCCAATCGTACAATAAAAAGATTCGATCATAGGTATCTAGGAAGGGAGTAAGATCTTTATGAAAGGTAAATCCAAGATCAGCGTACAATCCCCCAAATAAATGCAAGATGTTTAAGCGTGTAATATCATTAGCATTGCAATAACGGTTGTCCTCAAACATCGCGTCAAAGATCGCTTTGCCTCGCATCAAAGGAAAGATCTCTTGAAGGCTGTGAACTTGTATTTTAGGATTGCCTTTCGTCAAGATTTCAATTGTTTGGGGAATTTGATCGGGATTAATACACCAAAAAATGTGCTGCCAATCAGGTGTAGAATCAAGGATTTGTAAACTATCCAAATACATTTGAAGTTTATCGACAGGGGCTTCATTGGGTTTTTTTGGATTGGTAATCCAACAACGATGGGTAATATGAGGAATGCCTGGGCCTTTTGGTTTTTCAACAGAATAAAAGGCTTTTTTAGAGTTCTCTACCATTAGGGCACGATTTTGAATCAAAACCTCTGTTTCTGTGTTGTATAATTCTTTAGCCAGTTGGCTGCTAAAGTTAAGCATGGGGTCAAGATTGGGGTCAAAACGATAAGGCTGATCAAAGATTGTTTGAGTACCAAAGAAAGTTTCTTGAGAGATGGGGTTTTTCTGTAAGGAAACCTGGCCAAATTGAGGAGTGTTTCCAAGCCAACTGCCCATATGGTTCGTTTTCACAAGTGAATCAGGACCATAAGGAATTGGCAGAATCCGGTCTGATTCGCGGGTGTAGGCGTCCATCATCAGGGTTAAAATTCCCAGAGCTGTCCAGCGAGGAGTTACAATATGATCGCCCCAGCTTCTGTATTCTTGCGGAACACGTTCGAGGGTATCAATAAATTTTAGAATTTCATTAAAAACAGGAGCTTTTGCTGCACCGGCTAAAAAGCTTGTACCAGCAAGATATCCTTCTTGCCCAAATAAATAATCATAATTATTGAAAAGGGTTGTAAGATCTTTATTGAATAAGACGCCAAAGTCGCTGTAAACACCCCCCAATAAATAGACAAGGTTAAAACGAACGATGTCGCTTATTGCGGTATAGTATTTACCTTGGTAAAGACGCTCGAAAATATCTTTCCCTCGAAAGGATGGCCAAATTTCTTTTAATTCTCGTATTTGTATGGCCAATCCTGAGTTCTGAAGGGTTTGGATGGTTTGGGGGATTTTGTTTTTATCCAGGCACCAAAAGTAGTGGGCCCAGCTGGTCGTGCTTTCTTTTCCAAGATTTTGCAGCGTCTTGAAATACATTTCTAACCGTTCTTGGGGAATTTCATAAGGATTTTCATGGTTCGTAATCCAAACACGATGCGTAATGTAGGGGATAAGAGGGGATGTTATATTCTGAGGCGTATCCAGGGTTGAAAAGATGCTTTTGGAGGTTTCCATTAGGCGTGCACGTTTCTCACGTACATGGGGAATAGAGGTGTGTAAAATTTTTTCATAAAAAGGTTCAAAGAAAGGTCGATAGTAATCAAGATTTCCAACGCTGTATTCGTAGGAATCTGAAAAAACACGATCTGAAAAAGATTGAAATGAGAGAGTAGAGGAGTCTTTAAGTTCCTCTGTCTGATGGGCCTGAGCGCACAGTAAACATGGCAATAAAAAAGCTAAGATTAATTTTAAATACATCTCTATATTCCATGACTAAAGTATCGGTTGGTATTACCTCCCATATTCCATGGAATAAGATAATTTTTAGTTAACAAATATTTTTTAATTAAAAAATATTTAGGCAAAAGTATTTTGAAATTTGGAGTTTAGGAAAAATATGGCAACATAGAAAACAAAATTAAATTTTAATAAAATAATTGTTTCGTCGTTTTTTACTAACCGTTACGTTTTCTCTCGCGTTTATTCTAAGCGCTGGGTTCTTCCTGTTTTTTTATTATGGACGTGGCTTACCCGATTATCAGTTTCTTAAAAATTATCGCCCGCCTTTGGCAACGCGTTTTTATGCCAATAATTATGAAGTTTTTAAAGAGTGGGGTGTTCAAAAGCGTTTCTTGAAACCTTTGGACCAGATTCCAGAAAAGTTGATCCAGGCTGTTTTGTCCGCAGAAGATAAAAATTTTTACTCTCATTACGGAATCGATTTGGCTGGGTTATTAAGATCCCTAATGATTAATTGTGTTAAAAAAGAAAAAAAATCTCGACCGCTGGGGGCTTCTACCCTGACACAGCAAATTGCTAAAAATTTTCTGGTTGGTAATGAACTGTCCCTACGTCGAAAAATTAAAGAGGCTATCTTAGCCATAAGGTTAGAAAGAACCTTGTCAAAACAACGTATTTTGGAACTTTATTTGAACCAAGTTTATTTTGGAAGACGCTGTTATGGAGTTGCTGCAGCAGCCTATGGTTACTTTGGAAAGGATGTTGAAAGCTTGACATGGGCCGAGTGCGCTTTTCTTGCAGCTTTGCTAAAAGCCCCTACCTCTTATAATCTTGACCATGACTTGCAACGTATTAAAGAAAGACGGAATTGGGTTTTGCATCGCCTTTACGAGGATGGGAAACTGTCTCATTCTGAATTAATCATTTTACAAAAAGAACCTATTTGCCTGAAAGAACCACAATCTTTTGGGGGGGAGGCCGATTATTTTGCCGATGATGTACAACGCTATTTAAAACATCATTTTAAAACGCTTAACCTTGCAACGGATGGATTAAAGGTATTCACAACCTTGGATCCAGATTTACAACGTCTTGCCCACGCAGCCTTGCAAAGGGGTTTGAAAGCCTATAATCCCTCTTTAGCAATACCAGAAGTCAGCGGTGGTATCATCGTCATGGATGCCCCTACAGGGCGCGTTCTTGCTTTAAGCGGAGGGTTTGATTATAGAATTAGCCAATTTAATTGTGCAACGCAGGCTTGGCGACAATCAGGGTCTGTTTTTAAAACCTTTGTTTACTTGGCAGCTCTTGAACAGGGGTATACACCTTATACTCTTATTTCTGACAATCCGTTAAAGATTCATTTAGGGGCAGGGCTAGGTTTCTACCAGCCAAAAAATATAAACAGAAAGCACCACGGTTGGTGTTCTTTAAGGATAGGGATGGAAAAGTCTCGAAACGTTATGACAGTTCGTTTGGCCCAAGAAATAGGAATGGAACCTATTCAAGAGATGGCTCAACGTTTGGGCGTTATGGACTCATTTTCACCGCATTTGGCAATGGCTTTGGGGGCGGGTGAAACAACTCTTTTACGTCTTACTACAGCCTATAGTATGATTGTAAACGGTGGAAAAAAATTGGTTCCCCTTTTTTTGCATAAAATTGAGGATTCGGAAGGTAATATTCTTTATGAACCGGCTGATTCTCAAGGGGAACAGATTTTAAAGCCTGAAACAGCAGAGGCTATGATAGACATGTTAAAGGGGGTGGTGCAACATGGGACAGGGCAACGTTTACAGTTCCTAACTAAAAAGTATCCTATAATCGTGGGAGGGAAAACAGGCACCACCAATCGCTGTTTTGATGCTTGGTTTGTTGGGTTTATTAAAACACCTCAGGGACAAACATGGGTGGTCGGGATTTTTATAGGGTACTTAAAACCAAAACCGATGGGGGACCATGCCACGGGAACCCAATTAGCCCTTCCTGTGTTTGAAGACTTTGTTCAAGGGATAATTGGTCTTAAGGCTATAAAGCCGCTTGCGGATAAACGGTTTTAACGGTTGAATAGGCTATGGCTAACCCCTTTGAATTCTTACCCAATGTGGATCTGTTAAAAACTGTACACAACGGTGTAAAGGTAGAAATCAGCCTTGACCTATGAGGCCTATGAATGAGATAGGTCAAACCTTGACAAAAAATGAAAAGATTGGCAAGGTTAAGAAGTTAATCGTTTGTTAAAATATAATAAAATTTTTTTAAATGTTTTCTTCTAAGCACAAAGTGCTTTTTTGAATGAACGCTTAGGGAGAGGAATTTTAGCTTGAAACGTCATTCTCATCTGATCAGTGTTGGTTTAATGATGATGGCTTTTGTTATTGCTGCCCGCGAATATTATATCAATTATCAACTCGATACATCTGTTTCTTCTGTTGATTTTCCTAATTCAGATGAAATTCTCTCTTTAAATCCTATCGCTTTAGAAACGACTTCTGTTGCAGTGTCAGAAGACAAAGTCGTCGTTCCTGTGGAACGTTATCAAACTTTGAAAATCGAAAAGGGAGATACCCTTACAACCGTTTTGGGTAAGCTTGAACTTTCGGCTCAAGACATTGAATCTGTTACCAAAGCTTTAAAGGGGCGTTATAATCCCCGTGATTTAAAGACAGGACAGTCTTTCTCTGTAAAGTATCGACAAGATCAAGAAGGGATTACTTTATTAAGCCTAGAGTTTAAGCCTACCTTAGAGCATCATATTGCCGTGGAAAGGAATGTTCACGGTAAATTTAAGGTTGAAAAAAAGGCGGTTGAACTGAAAAAAGTTCTGCGTCGTGTGGATGGAACTATTGGCTCCAGCTTTTATAATGCGGCCTTAAAAATGGGAATTCCTGCTGCTATTGTTAAAGAAGCCATTACAGCTTTAAGCTATACCATAAATTTTCAACATGGCATTCGCAACGGTGATCCTTTTGAATTGCTATACGAGGAATACCAAGATGCTGAAGGAAAATGCGTCAAGACAGGCAGTTTGAAGTACATTTCTGTCATTGCACGCGGACAATTACATCGAATTTATTATTATGCCCCCCCTGGAAAGATGGGAGGATATTATAATGCTCGAGGTGAAAGCGTGGTTCGTAGTTTATTACAAACTCCCATTGATCCTAGCCGAATGAGAATTACCTCTAAATTTGGAAGTCGGGTTCACCCCATCAAGGGCTTTAGAAGAGATCATAAAGGGGTCGATTTTGGAGCCCCTCATGGCACAGCTGTTATGGCCGCAGGAGATGGGGTTGTGGTTAAAGCTGGTTATTTTGGGGACTATGGTAACTATGTCCGTATTCGTCATGCAGGCGGGTATGAGACTGTTTATGCCCATCTTAGTAAAATTTCCCCTAATGTACGTGTAGGAACATTCGTTAAACAACGTCAGGTTATTGGTAATGTTGGAGCCACAGGTTTGGCAACCGGCCCCCACCTTCATCACGAGGTTATTCATAAAAATGTTCACATTAACCCGCAATCTGTTAAGGCTTTACCGTCGGTGCAGTTGGCAGCCAAAGACCTTCAAAAGTTTAGTCAATTTAAAAATGAGATTGAAACAAAAATTGTTGGACTGCCTATGAAGAATCAACTGGCCCAAGGTGAGGAAATTTCGATCACAGGCTAGTTGCGGGAGTGGAAAGCATAGAAAAGAAAAAATTACATCCCTTCCATTTAGTAGGCCCCAGTCCGTGGCCGTTTGTAGTCTCCCTTGGTGTTTTGATTTTGGCTGTTGGCTTTGTTTTGTGGATGCACGGCTTAGATCATATATTGCTGTTAGCGGGCGTGCTTTTTCTGGGAACGGCTTTGGTTTTTTGGTGGCGTGATGTTCTTGCGGAAAGCAATACAAAAGGGATTTATACTTCTGCTGTTCAGGCGGGACTTAAAATTGGTATGGGGCTTTTTATTGCCTCGGAGGTGATGCTTTTTGTGTCTTTCTTTTGGGGATACTTTTATAATGCTCTTGATCCTAAAGAAGCCATAGGTTTTGTTTGGCCACCCAAAAATATCCACCCTTTGGATCCTTTTGATCTTCCCTATTTAAACACTTTAATATTACTGTTATCAGGAACGGCGGTTACTTGGGCTCATCACAGCCTTGCCCATCATCAAAAAGAGGCAGCCGCTCAAGGAGTGGCTGTTACCATCGGGCTGGGAGTTTTATTTTCTTGTATTCAGGGATTTGAATATGCCCATGCCAGTTTTGGTATTAAGGAGGGAATTTATCCTTCTCTTTTTTATATGGCAACAGGATTTCATGGTTTTCACGTGGTGGTAGGAACAATTTTCTTAACGGTTGGTTGGTGGCAGTTAAAGTGGGGAAAACTAACACCAGACCATCATGTCGGGTTTGAAGCCGCCAGCTGGTATTGGCATTTTGTCGATGTTGTTTGGTTGTTTTTATTTGTTTCTATTTACTGGTGGGGTTATGCCCCCTAATCCTAAAGGGGGAAATTTGATAACAACGCAATTTTCGACTTGAAACTTGATTTCTATGGACAATCCCTCTATATTGTTAGCAAACGAAGAATGATGCTGCTAAAAAGTTAAAATTTATTTTCAGGAGAATCTTATGGCTAGGGTGATTGGAATTGATTTGGGAACCACAAACTCTTGTGTTGCGGTGATGGAGGGATCAACAGCACGAGTCATTGAGAACAGTGAGGGCGCGAGAACAACGCCTTCGATGGTGGCTTTTACGCCCAGTGGCGAACGTTTGGTGGGGCAGGCGGCTAAACGTCAGGCTGTTACCAATCCTGAGAACACTCTGTTTGCGATCAAGCGTTTAATTGGGCGTTCTTTTAAGGATCCAATGACGCAAAAAGATATTGGTTTGGTTCCTT
>JAJZHT010000051.1 GCA_021804455.1 Pseudomonadota bacterium
CTAAGGGGGAGTGTTGGGGTTCCAGAGGAGTTTTTCGTTGGTTTCTTCAATTTTTCAAAATAGTGAACCCCCCACAGGAAGCCTAAGGTAACGGGGATCAGAACCAAAAGAAGGCCCCCTTGGCCAAACCATTCCGTTAGGTAAACCAGACTAAAAGAAGTAATGATATAGATCATGGCGCGCGAGGCAGCATAAAGGAAGCTTGTGGCTGTAAATCGTTTGAAGACAGGAAAATACTTGATAAAAACAGAGTCAGCCGGATTGGCGCCGATTGAAAAAGATAACAGGAAAGACTGTAAAACAAAGATAGAGATAGGATTAGAGGCTTGGGGTATGAGAACCGGCAAACAAAAACCGAGTCCTAGAAAAATTTGAGCTTTTCTTTTTAATATAAGGAGTGGGTGAATTTTAAAACTGAGCCATGACCAAAGGCTACTGTTTATCACAACCACAATTGATAAGAATAAATTATGGAAGATAATATCTTCGGGAGTATAGCCAAATTTTTGCATCAAAAGAGGATTAAAGTACATATAGGCTAAGTAGAACGAAAGGGGCCAACCGCAATACACAAAAAAGCAGGCGAGAAGAGTCTTTTTATTCAATTTCTCTTTTGTTTTCGTCTCAAGCAGATTTTTCATTTTAAGCAACGTTGCCGGTTTTTTAGATTTTTGTAGAGCCGCCTCCTCCAACTCTTTTTGAACTTGCCTTTTTTTGTCAACAAAATCAGGAGTTTCTCGAAGCCTTGTTCGAGCGATGGAACCGACGACAGCAACCCCCGCCCCTATCCAAAAGGCTACCCGCCAATTAAAGCCAGAAGTGGTTACAAGAGTCGCCACCCCCAAAGCCGCAACAGCTCCCAAAGAGGAAGCAACCCCAATAAAGGCAACAGCAGGGTACCGGGCAGGAGGTTTGGTAATTTCTGTTATATAAATTTGCGCGCCAATGATCTCCCCCATCGACGAAAGACCTTGCATAATACGACAGGCTGTTACAAGCCATGTCGCGGTGATCCCAACCTGGGCATAGGTTGGCAAGTTGGCCATAATAATACAAGAAATGGACATCATGGTGGTGGTAATAATCACCGTTGTCTTTCGGCCTATCGTATCGCCAATATATCCAAAAATCAGGGCGCCAAAAGGCCTTAGAACATACGTTGAACAAAAAGCGAAAGCCGCCAAAAGGGCGGCTGTATGGGGATCTGTTTTAGGAAAAAAGATTTCATTCATCAGTACGGCCATATGCACATACAGCATTAAATCGAAGTATTCAAGAAAAGTCCCTATTTGAAGGAGACCCACAGCTTCCCTCTGATCGCGTCTTAATTCAGCTAGAAAATTCATGAGCTAATCTCAAAATATCTTATTCTTCTTATTTCCTAAGGGCTCTTTGACAAGTTATCCAGTTGAAAACTCTCCTTTATCTCTCCTTCCTTGGGTTTTTGAATCCTTTCAAAGGGAAAAAGGGAAAGTGGCATTGGTGTGCGGGATATATATTCCTCGGTTTCTGCAACGATAAAACTCTCAAGATACCTTAAAATAAAAATAGATGAGGAAATATAATGAACTTTCCAGAACTAAACACCCCAGTTGTAGCGCGCTTAAGGTTCGCTATAAGTAATCATTTAAACTAAAGCGAGATAAAAAATTTGCTAAATAAGAAACTTGTATCCCATCTTGCGTTATAAACTCTCGTTTCATAGAAGCAACAAGCTGTATACGAGGCATATCTCCTAGAAATTTACTAAAGTAATGAAAAGAACGTGCGGGAGTATCATCTGTGTTTTTTACTTCTACACACAAAATAGGTTTTTCATCGATGGTAATCAAAAAATCAATTTCTTGACCTTCTTTGGTTTTTAGATAATGAAGGCGTCCTTTATAGCCATAAGCATCTTCCAGGTAATGAATTTCTTTTAGCAAACTGCAAGCAACTAAATTTTCAAGGCGAGCCCCCTTATCTGCAACACGGCCAACATCATAAAAGTAGAATTTTGGTTCTTTTAAAATAGAACGAGCAATAGGGGTGTGATAAGGGGTAATGTTAAAAACAGCATAAATGCTTTCCAGCATTTCTAACCAATTTTTGATTGTTTTGCTGTCAACTTGTAAATCATGGGCTAAGTTAGAATAAGATGTTGTACTAGAAACCCTTGGTTTTAAGAGATCAATTAACAACTCCAAGCGTTTAAGAGCACGAATTGAATAAAGGTCTAGAAAGTCCTGACGTAGCATCACATCAAGATGTGTCTTTTGCCACCGTCTATAAAATTGGGGGTCTTCTTCCAAATCAAAATAAGTAATCAAAGTTTTTAAAAGTTGTTTTGTAAGGGTTGTTTTACCTGATTGGCGAGGACCTGATAAAAGAATAAACTCCAAAATAGGCAAGACTTTTTAGGATAACTTTCCAATTGGGTCAAAAAAGGGATTGCTAGTTGGGAGGGGTTACCTAAATGATTATCATGATTTTACCACCCTAAGGAGTACTCTACTTTAAATTCGTCCAAAGTTTTTCCACTGGCAAACCAATAGAGGACCCTCTTGTCATTGGTTTGTTGAAGTTCACCAAATTCCCCCTCTTAACTTTGAAGTTCAAGTTTTCTAGAATCCGGTTGAGGGTCTCCGGTTTCTAAGATCCCCTCCCCTTCTAAGATTTGGTAAACTTCGCCCCCCCCCCTTTCCAACGGAGGATGAAGGGCTTTAATGGTTTGTCTCGGCGGAAGATTCACTCCTTAAACATGAAAGTCTGAACCTTTTTCCTTTACTTTTAAGATTTCTTCCGCGTTCGATCATAATACTCCCAAGAAGCTGGCACGAGGCGTTGCAGAAGGGTGCCGTAATGGGTGGCAATGTGATCACAAAAGAACGCATTGGGGGCTTCAATCCACCCTCCGGTTTCTTGGAGGTAAATTCCCACCTTGGCAAACCACGCTTGGTACCCCCCGGCCCCCACAGCCGCCAAAAGCCTATGTCGTAAATCTTTCACCCTTTGAGGTTCCAAAGATTGATCAATCGCCTCCTTCAACGAAGAGAGAGAAGCCGTGGATGAGAGCGTTTCGGCCCTGTGAGAAATCTTAACACCAAAGTCGCCCTCTTGAATGCGTTGTAAGATATCGAATTTCAACACCCAATCCAAGGTGGCTCGGAACGTTTCTTTGATTTTTCCCATCAAGAAATCACTCGAAGCAATCGTTTGACAAAAAGACTGCCATTGTTGAATACAACCCTCAAACTTGTACTTAAAAGCCGCTATCAGATGTTGAGCCCGTTTCTTGGTGAGGCAAGATCCTTCCCTTCCCTTTTCCACGGTTTCGTTCCAAATATGGAGAAGGATTTGTGCTGTATTCTTTTTAACAAATTTTTGCTCTTTGTTTTCGACAGCGTTGACTTGTAGGACGGTTACAGGCCCTTTGCTTCTAGGCAAAACGTCAGAAGGTATAAGGTTACTTTCTGAAGTATTCTTTGGTTCTTTATTAATGATGGAATCATTTTGAACAGATGGAGTGTTCATTTTGAAGAGAGGAGGCTCACCTTGATGAATAGACAAAAGCTGATTCAATTTTTCATAGTTAAGGGTGTACCATTTCGTCTGATCAGAAGCCTTTCTGTTCAGTTTACTGGTGCTAATGATGCCTTTTTGCTCTAATTTTTTAATAACCCGGCGGATGGTGGATAAAGAAACGATCTTAAGCTGCTCTTGCCAATCTTGATAAGTATTATAAATCCAGTGTTTTCCTTCGTATACTGTTCCTAACGAATCCTTAGAGCTAAGCCAATAATGAAGCTGTTGTAAGAAAATGGCTTCGGTTCGCCCTACTGCCTTAGCTAAGCGGGGCGTTGTAATCAAGCAAATGTCTGAGGGATCTAAGATCCTGCCTGATGTAGTGGGCATAAATGTCTCCTCTTCCTTTAAAAAAGCAGAAGATATGAAGCAACCACCAAGAAAACTTTGACAAAAGCATGAAAGAAAGGGTAGAATCATACTAGGTAAAAATGAAGCTTTCTTTCATGCTTTTGTTTTGAAAGTTTCTTAATGCACATAACCTTGTGATAAAAAAGCCCTGTTGACGCGGGGTTTTTTTATGCTTTAAATCAAAAAATCCGTCTGCTTTGTTCCTAATATTTGATGTAGCTAACTAATACTGTAACATCAACTTTTTTACGTTTGCAACATTTTTTTTGTCCCATGTTAAAAAATGTTGATTAGCGGCAGTTTGTGGTTTAGCATTAAAGGGTTGGAGGATAACAATGCTTGATTATACAAAATATGGAACAACCCAAAAATTAATGGCCAAGATGGCCGGGAATCTAAATAATTCGACAATTAGTCGGTGGGTTTATAAGCTCAATCTGGAACCTTTGGGTAAAACAGAAGATAGAGTCATTAAAAATATACGCTATTCTATAGAAGATGTGCGTTCTTTGCTCCAACAGGTGGCTTTTGCTGAAGTTTCTTCTCCCCATAAAGTGCTTAGTTTTTATAATTTTAAAGGAGGTACCGGAAAAACCAGCATTTGTTATCAAGTTTCATCTCACTTAGCCTTAATGGGTTTTCAGGTGTTGGTGATCGATGCTGATCCGCAGGCCCATTTATCAACCTCTTATGGATTTGACAGCCATCATGAGCGCCCCACCCTTTATGATGTGATTAATGGCACCATTGGTGTGTCTGATGCCATTGTGCCTGTTTACCCCGGGTTAGATTGCATTCCATCTAACTTGGCATTAACGCGGTTAGAAGTGACTTTAAATGACTTGCCCAAACGTGAAGAACGGTTGAAAATTGTTTTGGAACCTCTTCGTCCTAAGTATGATTTTATTATTTTTGATACTAATCCCACCATCAGTCTTTTAAATCGCAATATTCTGGTCTTTTCTGATTTAGTTAATATTGTCTGCGAAACTCAACCGTACAGCTTGAACGGCCTAAAATTACTGATGGAGGATATGGTAAGATTTTATAAAAATATGCAACTAGATATGCCCCAAGTTTTGGTGATTCCTAATAAATATGAAGACCGTTCTTCCAGTTCGGCCGAAGCAATGACGGCTTTAAGGCAATACTACCCAAGCTATATGATTTCAGATTTTGCTATACGACGCAGTGAAGATATTAATACATCAGCCAAGTCCAGTTTACCCTTAGCCTTTTTTGCCAGGACCAATTCTATTGCGTTTGAAGATATTATTGATTTAATCCATGCGGTTCTAAGTAAACTGGGTACCAAAGTGGTGAATAAAGAGGACGTTTAATGCGTAAAATTCGTTACAAAGAAGTAAGCCCCGAAATAAAGCGAATGGCGGAACCCAACTTTGGTGTGTCTGGTCGTTCTAGTTTGGGTATGGAACAGTTTATGGGGGAATATTTTTTTATTGATGTAGAGAAGTTAATTCCCTATCGTCAGCAAGCCCGTAAGCTATTTAATGAAGAAGAAATAGAAAAGTTAGCAGAAACCATTCGCGTCCACGGGGTGCGCCAACCTCTTACAGTGTTGCGTTTGCCTGAGCAAGAGGGAGTTTTTGAAGTTGTCAGTGGGGAACGTCGCTTGCGAGCGGCCAAATTAGCGGGTTTGAAAAAGGTTCCCTGCATTATTATAGAGGATGCTGACCAAGCGGCTGAAATTGCGTTGGTTGAAAATATTCAAAGGGAAAATCTTCATCCCATCGAATTTGCTAAGGCCGTTCATAACCTGATTTTAAGTGGTGCCCATGGCAATCAATCAGAGGTTGCGCGTAAAATTGGGATTTCCCGGTCACACTTGTCTGAAACCTTAAAAATTTTAGACCTTCCGCCCGCTCTTTTGGATAAAATGCTTAAACACGATGTTCGCGGCCGCGAACACTTTCGTAAATTAGGGGCCATAGGTACTGAGCAAGGGCAAAACCAATACTTAAATAAAGTTTTGAAAATTGATGAAGACACACCCTTACAAAAATCTTTGGTGGCCCGTTCTGTGTTGCGTATTAGCGTGGGTGAAGGCGGCGTTAAAGTGCAAAAAAGCCGCTTAAAAGATTTAACAGAACCTCAACGTAAAGAAATCCTTCAGACCCTTGAAGAAATTATACAAGAGTGGCGTTAGGAAAGTTTTAATAAGGACAAAGGTTATGGAATGGGGACAGCTAACAAAAGTAGAACTTAGTGGCTATAAGTCCATAAAAGAGATGTCGTTAAGCCTGTCTAATTTAAATGTTTTGATAGGACCTAATGGTGCAGGAAAATCTAATTTTATTGGTTTTTTAAATTCCTGACCGAACTATTAGAGAAAAATTTTCAATTTTACATAAGGACCCATGGAACGGCGGAAACTTTTCTTTATTTTGGTAGCAAACAAACTGAGGAAATAAAATTTAATTTAGTTTTTAGTCCCAATTACTATAGTGTGCGTCTGGCCACTGCTCTCGATAGTCGCTTGTTATTTAAAGAAGAATATGTATATTACGTTACTCCTGAAGGGAAAGTAAAAAAGTATGAGTTAAAGCGAACTTCCTATGAGGAAACCGCGTTATTTGATAATGAGCCTCTTGCCGTTGCCAAAGTTGCCAAATGGGCTTCTTACCATTTGAAAAATTGGAAAGTTTATCATTTTCATGACACATCGGATACAGCGCTGATGAAAAAAGATTCTGAAGTCAATGATAATAAAGAACTCTATAGCCAAGCTCAAAACCTGGCAGCCTTTCTTTACTCTATTAAAGACACCCCGCATTACCAAAAAATTGTGGAAACGATCCAAAGGGTCGCCCCCTTTTTCCAGGATTTTAGGTTACGTCCTGACAAACGCGATCCTAACTTAATCCGGCTCCGTTGGAAACATCGTGCCTCAGAAATAGAATTTGATGCCAATAGCCTGTCTGATGGAACGGTGCGTTTTATTTGCTTGGTCACTCTTCTTTTACAACCGGATTTGCCTTCCATGATTATCATTGATGAGCCAGAACTTGGTTTGCATCCTTTTGCTTTGCACCTTTTGGGACAGTTACTAAAGAACGCCTCTACAAAGACGCAAATTCTTATTTCGACCCAGTCTGTTATCCTTATCAATCAGTTTAGCTATCAAGACTTGATTGTCGTGGATCAAATTAATAATACTACGCAGTTTAAACGCTTAAACGAAGAGGATGTGAAAGCCTGGCTAGATGACTACCAAATGGGCGAAATGTGGGATAAGAATCTTATCGGGGGTAATCCGGCGTGACAAGGGTTGCCATAAGCGTAGAAGGAAAGACTGAGCGAGAGTTTGTCAACTACGTCCTTGCCCCTTTTTTCAACCATTTAGAAACAGCAGTTATACCTATAAGTGTGGATGGTAATATCAGCCTACAACGCGTAGCTAAGGAAATAACTCAATTATTACATTCCTTCGATTACGTAACCACCTTCTACGATTTTTATGGCTTTAAAGACAAACCGGCAGACATAACGGCTGATCAGTTAGAGGAGCAATTAAAACAAACCGTAAAAGAAGAATTACGCTTCTTCCCCTATATTCAGAAGCTGGAATTCGAAGCCCTTATGTTCGCAAATCCAGAAATTACTGCAAACCATTTCAAAGAACCTAATAAACAAAAAGACTTAGAAAAAATACTTTGCCGTTATAATTTCAATCCTGAAGATATTAATGGGGGGAATGAAACTCACCCTTCAAAAAGATTAGAAAAATTATTCAGCGGATATAACAAAGCGCTTGATGGTCCCGTGATAGCTGGAAAGATAGGGTTGCAAATATTGCGTGAACAATGCCCCCGTTTTAATAAATGGATAGAAAAAATTACACAACTCGTTAAGAATAAATAAATTTTTATTGCACCTGATAATCACATTCTCTCCGTTTAGGGTGTAGGAATCGAGCGCATCAG
>JAJZHT010000052.1 GCA_021804455.1 Pseudomonadota bacterium
TTCAAACGACCCAGGCTGATGAATTTATTTACCACGAGATGTTAACTCATGTTCCTTTGTTGGCTCATGGCCAGCCTAAAAAAGTATTAATTATAGGCGGCGGTGATGGCGGCATTCTACGCGAAGTTTGTAAGCATCCTGTAGAAAAAGTCACGATGGTTGAAATTGACCAAAGTGTGATCGACCTAAGTCAGGAATTTTTTCCAAACCATTCTCAAGGAGCCTTCCAAGATCCGCGCCTAAACTTAGTAATTCAAGATGCGGCTGTTTTTATAACAGATGATCAAGATTCATATGATATTATCATCGTCGATTCTACCGACCCCTGCGGCCCAGGCGCCGTCCTCTTTAGCCACGAATTTTACAAGGCTTGCTCGCAACGCTTGGCATCGAGAGGAATTTTTGTGAACCAAAATGGAGTTCCTTTTTTACAGGCTGATCAGTTAAATACAACCTATCAACGTCTTTCCAACTTTTTTCAGGATGTTGCCTTTTATACGGCAGCCGTCCCCACTTATGCCGGAGGTCTGATGACATTGGGGTGGGGCTCAAACGATGGTTTGTTAAGAACGCTGCCCCTGGAAGCTTTGCAACAAAGGTTTCAATCCATGAAAATCCAAACCCAGTATTATACGCCCTCTCTTCATCAGGCAAGTTTTGCCTTACCCGCGTTTATTGAGCGACAACTTCAAATTTAAGTAAATCTGTTTGTTGACATATTGAGTTGTTCTAATCTACAGTCCTTTCCAATTTAAATAGCAGGAGGTTTTATTGATTTTATGGCTTTCAAAATAACAATCACACGAGAACAATTTGGCGAGTTTATCAGAGGCAAAAAGGAAACCGAGACAAGCGTATCGAAACGGACCCAACACTATTTAGAATATTTTGACCGCTATCAATCAAACGGCAAGCAACGAAATTGGAATTGGGCAGCTTTTTCCCTTTGGCCTGTTTGGTTCTTTTATAGAAAAATGTATGGGCTGTTTTTAGGGTCCGGGATTATAAACAGTTTCTTGTTGAGAGTTATCGATGAGCTTGAATATAGGTCATCACTGTTAGAAACCCAAGATTTAACAACGACGATAATGATGGGTCTCCTCATTTTAGCGGTAGAATTCTTACCCTATTTTTATGTTGGAATGTTTGGGGATTATTTTTACCTAAGGTATGCTCAGAAAAAAATCACCAAAGGGATTACAAGAAAAACACCCCATCATTGGATAGTGACTGTTATCGTGATGATCCTTGTGTTAATGGTGGGAACAATCGGTACTTTTTTGAAAGGTAATCTCAAGTAATTCCGAGGCAAGGTCTTCGCCATAATCTTCTGAATTCTAATTGATTATCAGCGGTAACTTTCAAAAACCTTACCGAAATTTGTGAATCACGTTTGTGACCACTCCCCATAGTTGATAGTTGGTTTCAGGGGTAATCATAATAGCGGTATGATCAGGATTCTCAGGTCGAAGAATTAATCCCTCTGCTGTTGGATGATATCGTTTGACGGTAACATCCCCCTCAACAACAGCAACAACAATGTCGTCCGCTTTGGCCATTAGGGATTGATCCACCACCAAAAGATCATCATGATGAATCCCAGCGCCAATCATCGAATCTCCCGTCGCCTTAACAAGAAAAGTTTGTTGAGGATTTTGGATCAGGTGATTGTGTAAGTTAACAGAATCATGCCGGTCATCAGCAGGAAAAGGAGTTCCTGCCGATACAGTGCTTTCGAAAAAAGGAACGGTCGTTGAGGGTACGTTATTCCCCCCTTTTAAAAACTCTTGGATTGTTTCCACCATGCTAAGGGGTAAACGCACAGGCTTTGTTTTTTCACGATAAGGTCCGCTCAACTCTCTACGACCTGCTCCCTGTCTTACACCTCCCCTAGCCATCAAAACCCTTGTCTTATGAATGATGTTTCAAAAATCATAAAAGATCCGTTTGGAAAAAGCAATCTTTGAACATACGCAACACGACATAAAAAAAATTGCATAAGCCAGCCCTTAGATTTGACAAGCGCCGTCTTGAACGGTATAGTCGCTCTAATGAAAATTGGCGGAGTAGCTCAGCTGGTTAGAGCAGCGGAATCATAATCCGCGTGTCGGGGGTTCGAGTCCCTTCTCCGCTACCACTCTTTCAAAATTAACAGTAACCTTCAATCAGTTGGAAAGATATCGTGAAAATCAGTGGAAATGCCATTCGCGTTGGAAATGTTATTGAGCACCAAGGAAAGCTTTGGGTGGCGGTTAAAACGCAACATGTTCAGCCCGGAAAAGGTGGGGCTTATATGCAGGTGGAATTAAAAAACTTGATAGAAGGAACCAAAACAAACGAGCGTTTTCGCTCATCGGAGCAAGTTGAAAGAGTCCATTTAGAAGAATTACCTTACCAATATCTGTACGCTGAAGGCGACGATTTGGTGTTTATGGATCAAGAAACCTTTGAACAAGTCACATTATCCAAGGATTTTGTCGGTGATGCAGCCGCTTTTTTACAGGATGGTATGGTTGTCAATATTTCCAGTTATGAGGGCAAGCCTATCAGTGTTCAATTACCCGATACAGTTGTCTTGACAATTCAAGAGGCTGAGCCAGTCGTTAAAGGCCAAACAGCCTCTTCCTCGTATAAACCTGCTATTTTAGAAAATGGTTTACGCATTATGGTGCCTCCACACATTGAATCAGGTATGCGGGTTGTTGTGAACACGACGGATGCAACTTATGTAGAAAGAGCTAAGTAGATTTTCAATCAGCCCCAATATTGTTCTGTAAAAAAATAAAAAGGATTCTACTTATGTCTCTTGCTCGATTTTCTGGGTGTTCTGCCACAATGAACGTAATGATGGCAGCTGTGCAAAAGGCGGCCCGTGGTTTGGTGCGCGATTTTGGAGAAATTGAGCATTTACAGGTTTCTAAAAAAGGACTGGGGGATTTTGTTTCGACCGCTGATAAACGTTCCGAAAAAATTTTAATTGAGGAATTACAAAAAGCCCGTCCTGATTATGCTTTTATTACCGAAGAAACTGGAATAATACCGGGTCGAGATCCTCATCATACTTGGATTATTGATCCTTTGGATGGTACGACTAACTTTTTACACAGCATCCCCCATTTTGCCATTACAGTTGCCCTAAAGAGAGGGGATGAGATTGTAGTCGGCGTTACGTATGACCCCATCAAAGATGAAATGTATTGGGCGGAAAAAGGTAAGGGATCTTTTGTTAACCAACGCCGTCTGAGAGTCTCGGCGCGTCGCCATAGGGACGAAGCGTTGGTTGCTATGGGAACTCCCTTTGGGAATCATGGTGATCGTTCATCCTTCCAAAAGCACCTTGAAAAAATCATGCCTGTAACGGCGGGAACCCGTCGTTTTGGAGCCGCGGCTTTGGATCTTGCTTATGTGGCCTCTGGACGTTTTGATGTCTTTTTTGAAGATCATTTAAAACTGTGGGATCTTGCGGCAGGAATTTTACTGGTCAAGGAAGCAGGAGGATACGTCAGCGAGATTAACGGTGGCAAAAATATGCTGGAATCCGGTAGCGTTCTTGCCAGCAATGCCATTTTGTTCGATTCTTTTCAGGATCTTTTAAAATCATCCTAACAGAAATTAGGTAGAATAAGTTTAGCTTAGGCTTTTTGTAGGTCTTTTAAAGATTTAAATGTTAATTTATGCAAGAAAAGTAAGCTTCTCACTTCCTTAAAGCAAAGATTATACTTTATCACAACTTATTGGTCTCAATTTTCCTTTACGAAGAATTTTTAAAGATTTAGAATAACGAACTTGTTTATCCCTTTTCAGGAGCGTGAATGTCAAAAGAAGATCTTATTGAATTTAGTGGTGTTGTGGTCGAATTACTGCCTAATGCGACTTTTCGTGTCAAGCTTGATAATGAGCATGTTATCTTGGCCCATACATCGGGACGTATGCGTAAAAACCGCATTCGTGTTCTGGCTGGAGATCGAGTAACTGTTGAGATGACCCCTTATGATTTGACCAAAGGACGTATTACATTCCGACAAAAGTAACGTGATTTATGATTCTGTTCTTGTCTCGGGTCATCCCCAACAGCTAAGGATAGCTGTTTTGCGCCAAGGTGAACCTTTGGCTTTTTTTTATGGCTCTCTTACCTCAACAGAACCTCTCCTCGATGATATTTATAAAGCTAAAATTATTAATCTAACAGAAAGCTTTGTTTGGTTAGATCTAGGATCAGGAAAAACCGGGGTTATGAAAGCACGCTCTACCCCATCCTTCCAACAAGGACAAAAAATTATTGTCCAAGTCATTCGTGAAGCTTTGGAGGATATTGCAGCACCTTCCCAAACAAAAGGCGTACGTCTAAGCTCCGCCATCCATTTAGCGGGTCGCTATTGTGTTTATAATCCACAACAACAGGGCTTATCTTTTTCCCCCTCTTTAACAGCACCTACACGCCAAAATCTGAAAAATCTTTTTTCAACCTCATCATCAGGAATTACTTTTCGAAGTGTTTGTGAAAAGGAGCCTTCTGCTGATGTCCTACAAAAAGAAATCCTTTCTTTGACAACATTATGGCAAACTTTAAGCAACCAAACCTCTTCTCTGTCTCAGCGTCTTTACCAGGCCCCTTCAATTTTAGCTCGATTGTTAAGAGAGGCACCCTTAGGAACGATTTTTATCATTGATGATTGGAACGTGCTGCAATATTGTCAACACCAATCCGCCGTATATTCTGAACAGAAATTCAGTCTGCGCATGGCCCTACAAAACGAACGTCCTTTGTTCGAACATTTTGGGATGGAAGAGATTTGGCAAGGTCTTTGTGAGAAAAAAATACCTTTACCAGGAGGAGGGAATATCTGTATCGAAGAAACAGCTTGCGCTGTAACGATCGATATCAATGCTGGCAATCAATCCGGGGAAAAAGTTAATCAGGCAGCCATACCCGTTATTCTCGACCATATAGCTTGGCGCGGTTTAAGCGGAAACATTATCATTGACTTTATTGAATCTGGCTCCAAACATAAGGAAAAACTCTTACACCTTTTCCAAAAGTACCTGCAACAAAAACAGCTTAAAAGGATAAAAATTCTGGGGTGGTCTCCCCTGGGGTTTTTACAATTGCAAAGTCGTCGCCAACGGGCTTCTTTAACATCCGAAATTATGAAACGTTCTTTTTGTAAGGATTAAGGATCTTTATCAACATGAAATTCAAATTTTTCTTTCTCCTTGGTCTCTTTCTTATTCTAATGCCAAAAACACATAGCTACCAAGAGTCTTTGGAAATTTCTGATTGTGTAATTATTTTCTATAATGGCAACATCCCCGGAGTGGCTTACATGACGATCCGCCAAAAAGAACAACAAGCGGATTGTTTACGAGCTGTTCGATTGGCGGAACCCGCTCCCGAAAGCCGTGTCGAGATGCATGATCATGTGAGTGATTTTTCACAAGGATCTGAAATAAAAAAAATGATTCAACTTTCAAAAATTGATATTCCGACGGATGGTTCCCCTGTAAGGTTTGAACCAGGAGGAAAGCATTTGATGCTTTACTATGTTCCTGATGCTTTTAAAAGATGTCCAACTTTGTCTTTGATTTTAACGTTTGAAAAAGCAGGAGAGAAGTTGGTTTTATTCTCCATACAACCTGCTGGTGGTGCTGGCAAAAATTCAAAGAATGTTTCTTGTTGCTGTGAGTGACGGTATTATGGCTCTCGAAGAAGGAGGAGATGTTGAAAACAGGGAACCTTTTTGAAAAAAACAAAACATTGTCACGCCCCTTAGCCGAGGAATTGCGACCCCAAACGTTACAAGATGTAGTGGGACAAGATCATCTGTTAGGACAAGGAAAACCTCTTACACGTTTCTTACAGGCCAAAGCGTTACCCTCCTTAATTCTTTGGGGGCCACCTGGTTGTGGTAAGACTACCTTGGCTAGATTATTGGCTAAGGAAGCCGATCTTATTTTTCAGGAAATCTCTGCCCTTAATACTGGCGTCGCAGATTTGAAAAAAATTTTTGAGCAGGCCCACGCCTATCAGTTAACAGGAAAAAGAACCTTACTTTTTGTGGATGAAATTCATCGTTTTAACCGTGCTCAACAAGATGCTTTTCTGCCAATTGTTGAGCAAGGATTGGTTACCCTTGTAGGTGCAACCACTGAAAATCCGTCTTTTGAATTAAATGCTGCCCTTTTATCTCGTACCCATGTCATGGTGCTACACCGTCTGGATGAAAAGGCTTTAGAAATCCTTTTACAAAAAGCAGAAAACAAACAAGGTCGCTCCTTACCCATCGATGGGCAGGGGCGAGATCTTCTCAAATCGATGGCGGACGGCGATGGCAGAACCCTTTTAAATTTTGCAGAGTCTTTATTCTTGCATTCTGGTTCCCCCCTTCTTTCTGTTAGCGATATGATGCAGGTCCTGCAACGCCGTGCCCCAATTTATGATAAAGCTCAAGAAGGTCATTACAATCTGATCAGTGCTTTGCATAAATCCATTCGTGGTTCAGATCCTGATGCTGCATTGTATTGGTTTTGTCGAATGGTAGAGGCAGGAGAGGATTGCCTCTTTATTGCCCGTCGTCTTATTCGAGCCGCAGTGGAAGATGTGGGGCTCGCCGATCCTTATGCCCTGAATCAAGCAATTGCAGCCAAAGAAGCCTTTGATTTTTTGGGTTCACCAGAAGGGAATCTAGCCTTAGCACAATGTGTTCTTTATCTAGCAACAGCCCCCAAGTCAAACGCTGTTTACAATGCCTATAAAAGAGCCTCCCAGTATGCTCAAGAAAATGGGTCGTTAACACCTCCTCCCCATATTTTGAATGCCCCTACAAAGCTTATGAAACAATTGGGATACGGAAAAGATTACTGTTATGATCACGACACCCCCGAGGCTTTTTCTGGTCAAAATTATTTTCCGGAATCCTTATCAAGGCAAACCTTTTATCAACCAACCCACAGGGGTTTTGAAGAAAAACTTCAAAAACGTCTTATGCATTGGCAAACGTTAAGAAATGAAGGAACTGCTAAAAAATGATCTTCATCCTTCAACAAACACGAAGCAAGGTCACGGGTGTTTTTTATAGGGTGATAATCGATGCTTAAAACGTTATTACGATTCTAAATCAAACGTAATCGGCAAAGTTACGACAATAGGCTCTTGTTTACCATCCAACCTTTTGAAACGCCAAGTTTGAACCGTGTGAATGGCTGCTGTTTTTAAAAGTTCTGCGGTTTGGTGACCGGTTTCAATGCTAACATCAACAACATGTCCCATATGATCAATAGTCAGCCTTAAAAGCATTCTGCCCGTTAGACCTTGTTGACGCGCCTGGTCAGGATAGGGAGGGGGTTGATTTTGAGGATCGGCAACTAAAGTAGCCACCTGATTCTGTGAAAAAGATACCCCTTCAGAAGGCTGAACAGAGGTCTTTGTCGTATCGACAGACAAAGCTTTATAAGAAACCAATTTTTGTTGAGACGAGATTGCTTTTTTGTTTTTTTGGGGTAAAGTCGCTTCTTTCTTAAAGGGCCGTATGGGTTGAGCCCAAACAACTTGTGCAGCCACTTTATGACAGGCCTGGAGGGGTTTAGACGGCGCCTTCTGACTTCCTCCTACGACCCAAACCCAATAACTGCTTGCAAAAACAAAACCATGCAACAGGAAGGAAAGGAAAAGAGTTACTCGGTACGTCATAAAGTGATTCTGACCCCTGTATACATTTCCAAACCTGGTTGTTCATAGCCTAGAGGTTGCTGATAACGACGATTAAAAAGATTTTCAATACGGACAAAAAAGTCGGGTGAGATAT
>JAJZHT010000053.1 GCA_021804455.1 Pseudomonadota bacterium
ATTTTCTGGTGTTCGGCCACTATCTTTTTTATCTAACTTATGATTCATAAGTCATCATGGAAGGCTGCGCAGGCTTCGGGGAAATTAGCCCTGGAATACTTTACTTTATCCGCTGTTTTCATTGGCAGCGCCTTTTTCCTTTTTTATGAAAGTACGGGCCAAAGCTGTTTTCAGAAAATTGTTGCGACTCCCGTCGTAACCGACAACATCCCTCTACAAATAGCCCTTGGCCTTATGATCATAGGCGTGATGATCCAATCAGCCCAATGGCCCTTCCATGCCTGGTTTCTAAGTTCTCTTAATGCCCCTACCCCTGCTTCTGCCTTGATGCATGCTGGTCTTATTAATGGGGGAGGGTTTTTACTAGCCCGTTTTTCACCCCTTTACCAAACTCAAACATGGTTTTTAATCAGTCTTTTTTGCATAGGTATAATTTCTGTCATACTGGGATCCTTCTGGAAATTAATCCAAAATGACCTTAAAAGAATGCTGGCTTGTTCAACTATGGCCCAAATAGGGTTTATGCTGGTTCAATGTGGTTTAGGTCTTTTTCCAGCTGCTGTTGCTCATTTGTTTTGGCATGGGCTTTTTAAAGGATACCTTTTTTTAAATTTAGGAAATACTACCTGGGAAAAACGTCTTGTTTCTTTGTCTTCTCCCAATAAATTTTCTTTTATAACCTCTTTAAGTGTTGGATTTTGGGGCACTTTTGTTTTTACCATGACCAGTGGTAAAAATTGGATGGCTTTTGATACTCACTTTATTTTAATAGGTCTATCTTTTATTGCTTTGACTCAACTGGCTTTGGCCACTTTTTCTTACGTTTCTTGGAAAAACCTCTTTTCTTCTGTTGTATTGGCTACTATGGCTGCTCTTATTTATGGGGGCAGCATCAGAATAATATTTGGGTTTCTGAAACCTCTTAAACTAGAGGCCCCTCAGCCCCTTAATCTTCTTTATTTGGAGGGATTCTTGCTTCTGTTTTTAATGTGGCTTGGCATTTTATTTCGTTTTTCATGGGCCCAATCAGAGGGGTGTCAGAACTTTTTAAAACGTTTTTATGTAAAGGCCCTCAATGCAAGCCAACCTTGTTCCCAAACTGTTACCTCATTTCATAATTCCTATCAATATCGTTAAGGGGTATTAAGTTATGATGGTTTCTTCTGGTCAAACTGAACACCTAAAAACCGCCTTGGAAGAGTCCTGGCAAACGATTGCTGCTGTTTGGCCATTACAAAGCCTTATTGCCCGTAATCCTTTGCAAGGCTTTGAAAATCTGGATTTTGAAACAGCCTTGAAAAAAGCTTGGATTTACTTTCAGAACCCCGATCTCCCTCCCCCCCTGGAAAGGATTAATCAACAAACCATCAAATGGTGCCAGCCTTTTTTCGATCAAGGACAAGCTGTTTTTCCTATGCCAGAGCGAAGCTTGGGTCTTTATCAAGCCTGTAAAAAACTTCTGATCTTTGATAAAACCCTTCATCAGAAAAAACCCCTTTTCCTTAAATGGCTTAAGGAATTACCCGATTGTCCAGAACAGGCTATACAAACCTGTCTAACCCATCTCCAGATTAGGCCTGAAAATTATTTCCTTTTTCTAGAAGGTATGCTGATTACGTTGCCAGGATGGGCTGGATACGTCAAATATTGCGTTAAACAGGATCATGAAACTTTGCCCAGTCCCGTTAACCTTACAGATTACTTGGCTCTACGCCTGATTCTAACGTATTTACTTTGGCCTAAGGCCAACGAGTTATTGACTTTTCTTCAAAAAAATACCATAAAAGCCTCGTCATTAATTTTACCGATTCTAAAGACACTTCAAAATAATGAACGAAAGTATCACGTTTCCCTCCTTCAATCTTTGAAGAAATCAATAAAAGAGAAACATCCCTCTCCGGATGCCAAGGCCGTACAATGGGTGTTTTGTATGGATGTTCGTTCAGAACCCTTCCGACGTGCCCTAGAATCTCAAGGAGCGTACGAAACTTTTGGATATCCGGGTTTTTTTGGTTTACCCGTACGGGTTCGTCCTTATTCCTCAAAGGAAGAAGTGACTTCTTGTCCTGCCCTTCGAGCGGCAGAACACATTATAGAAGAAGTTTCCTTGAGTCCTAAAAAAACAAACCAGAACCTTACAAAACTCAAACAATTGTACCATGCGCTCAAATATACAGCGACAGCCCCCTTTGCTTTGGCAGAGGGGTTGGGGCCTTGGTACGGATTTTGGATGGCTCTCAAAACATTTTCTCCTCGCCTCAGCGCTTTTATTAAGAAAAAAGTGACGAATTGGGTTCAACCAATTATTTTTACCGTTCCTTTGGTTCAACAACCTATTCATTCCCATGATGTAACAGGAATTGATTTTAGCCATCAATGTCAGTATGCCCTTGATGTCTTACGTGGTTTGGGACTGACCCGAAATTTTTCCGAGCTAGTTGTTTTTTGTGGCCATGGTAGTACTTCACAAAACAATCCTTATGCAGCTCTTTTAAATTGTGGTGCGTGTCGGGGCCAACATGGGGGGCGGAATGCGCAAATGTTAGCTGCCATTTTGAATCAAGATAAAGTCCGTTATGCCCTGCAAAAAGAGGGGGTTGAAATTCCTTCTTATACACTTTTTATAGGTGCCGAACATGATACAGCCACCGATTTGGTTACTCTTTATCCTAATTTTACCCCTGAAAGAACCTTTCCAACCCATCTTTTACAAAGGCTCATGGCTGATTTAAGAACAGCTCAAAAAATAACCACTTTAGAACGTTGTCAAAGATTGGGATACTTAACATCTTGTTCTGAAAAATCCAGAATCCATACAATCCACAGAAGTGAAGACTGGACACAAACACGACCGGAATGGGGTCTGGCGCGAAATATGGCTTTTATTGTTGGCCCCCGTCAAATCAGTAAAACTTTACACCTTGAAGGACGTTGTTTTTTGCATTCCTATGACTGGCAACAAGATTCAGATAGTTCCATTTTAGAAACGATTCTAAAAGGTGCGATGGTCATTGCCCACGGTATCAACAGTCAGTATCTTTTTTCAACCCTGGACAACATAGCCTATGGGGGAGGCAGCAAAATCACCCAAAATATTACGGGGAAAATAGGAATTATGCAGGGAAACAGCAGTGACTTAATGCATGGTCTTCCTTTACAATCGGTTTATTTCAATGATAAAACCCCTTATCATGAACCGCTAAGGTTGATGACCGTTGTTTATGCCCCGCGCTCTTTTATTCTTCCTATTATTCAAAAATATAGCAACTTAACCAACCTTGTTACAAACGGTTGGTGTCACCTGGCAGCCCTCGATCCTCAAGACCAAGAGGTGTACTGGTTGCAACGTGATTTAACTTGGGATGTGTTTTTGGCAAATCATTTTAACGAAGCGTAAGTCTGCAACGCCCAGGATCGAGATGAAGCGAGATCAACAATAGGATACGGATAAGTTTGTCCTAAAATAATCCCGGATTGTTTTAAAATCTGTTCAGGAGCTTGCCAAGGTTTAAATAAATACTCTATGGGGATACGGCTTAGTTCTGGCACAAACGTACGGGTATAATGACCCTCAGGGTCAAACTTTTCCCCCTGGGTAATAGGATTAAAAATTCTAAAATAAGGGGCGGCATCCGCGCCCGAACCGGCTGCCCACTGCCAACCAAAACTGTTGTTGGCAAGATCAGCATCCACTAAGCAATCCCAAAACCAATCTCGACCATGATGCCATGAAATTCCAAGATTCTTTACCAAAAAAGACGCCACAATCATACGGATCCGATTATGCATATAACCGGTGTGCCAAAGTTCACGCATACCCGCATCCACAATCGGATAACCTGTCTGTCCTTTTTGCCAAGCGTGGAGTAAAAGGGGATTATCCTGCCAAGGGAACGTATCAAATTTAGATTGAAAATTCTGAAAAGGCAGAGTTGGGAAGTGATAAAGACAATAATAAGAAAATTCCCGCCAAGCCAATTCTTTTAAAAAACAATCTTTATCAGGTGTCGGCTTTAAATTGGAGTGCAGACAATACCATATCTGGTGGGGAGAAATCTCACCAAAGTGAAGGTGAGGTGATAGTCTTGAAACCTTAGATCGGAAAGGATAATCTCTTCCTTCTTGATAATCCTGAAGGCCTTGTTCTAAAAAAATTTGAAAGGCTTCTTGGGCGCCTTGTTCGCCAATCTTCCAAACTTTTTCTAAACCACGGTACCACGTCTTGGTGGGGAGTAAAGGCAATTCCTCCAGAGTTTTTGTATGAAAAGGGTCCTTTACCCCTATTAATTTTTCGGGTTTGGGCAAAGGAGTTCGAGGAGTGGAGGCCTCTAAGCACCCTTTTCGATAAAAGGGGGTATAAACCTTATAGGGTTTATGATCCTTAGTAAGGATTTGCCACGGTTCCCACAGCAGTGAACCATTAAAACTTTTACATTCGATTCCTTTATTTTTTAAAAAGCTTTTGATAGCAGCATCGTCCTGGACCCGCCACGGCTCATAACAACGATTCCAATAAACCGCCTTAATAGGAGGATGATCTTTAAGAATCTGTAAAATAATTTTTAAAGAATCCCCTTCGTAAATATTTAGAGAATCCTGCAAAGATCGATTTAAGTTTTTTAAGGAATGATACAGCCACCATCGACTTGCCTCCCCTCTTTTACAAGAACCTGCGCAGGCATCATCCAAAATATAGATGGGCATAATAGGGCCATTTTTTGAGGCTTCCCAAAGACCTGGGTTGTCAAGAATCCTAAGGTCTTGACGGAACCAAAAAATTGTCGTTTTTTCAAGCATATCTTAATGAATTAATTTTTTTTCCTTGCTTAACCGTACGCCATTTTAAGGCTGTTTTCTTTAAAAGATTTTCATAAAACTCTTCACAAGAAATTCTCGTTATTATAAAAAAAAACTTCATAGAACTGCTTCTCTTCTTTTATACTGAACCTTATTTGTGCCACTTTTTTCAGTTAAGGATTCTTTGATGTCGGTTCGTTTGATTTCTTTTCTTTTTTTTATCGTATTAGTTTTTTGTAATAAGGGGCTTTTAGCCTCGTCTTTACAAATTAATCGCATGGTTTTAGCCACAGATGTTGTCAATCGAGAACCAGAGAATATCAAAGAATCTTTTCATAGTGATGATCCAAAAATTGTGGCCTTTGCAGAGTTTAAAAGTGAGGTGAAGCAAACAATAACTTTTTGTTGGTTCCATAACCAGAAACCCTATAGTCAGTGGAAAACAACCGTACCTTCTTCTTCCCGCTATCGGACATACAGCCAGATCACAACACGCCCAGGATCCTGGAAGGTACAAATCCTTGATCAAGATCATAATGTCTTAAAAGAGCAAAGCTTTGACGTTTTAGAAAATAGCCAATCCGAAAGCACAGGAGCTTCTAAAGCTGTTTCTTCACCTTCTTCTTCTAAGATTGTGGAAAAGATAAAAACCCAAAGAGTTCCCAGTGGCATTAAAGAAGCCCTTCGATCTTTAGAACCCCAAAGAGAATCCAAATAATGGAATATTGGCTGCTGAAAACGGAGCCAGAAACGTGGTCCTGGTATGATCAATGCGATCAGGTCGTTACGTCGTGGGATGGTGTTCGCAATTATCAAGCAGCCAATAACCTAAAAGCCATGAATGTGAACGATCTTTGTTTGTTCTATCATTCAGGAAAAGAACGAAAAATCATGGGGATTGTCCGTGTGATCAAAACCTATTACCCAGACCCTAGCGATTCTAGGGGTCGTTTTGGTATGGTTGATGTGACTTATGAGTCCCCTTTACCCAGGCCCGTGTCTCTTTCTATGGTTCAAAACTCTGAGGATTTACAACATTTGGCTTTAGTTCGCCAGTCCCGGCTATCGGTGATGCCTATTGATTACCAATCTTGGCATACGATCCTAACCATGGGACAACACTCCTTGTGACACCTTTTTCAGCTCCCTCCTTACTGTACAATTTCGTTTTGGTGAGTTTGTGTCCTTTCTGTTTTTTTATACCCAGAGTTGCCCCCTTTTTATTAATTCTAGCAGGAGTGGGAGGATGGTTTTTTGTTAATCCCTACAAATTATCCCCGCAAAAATTCATGGGTCCGTGGTTTTACGGCGTTTTATTTTTAATTCTATGGGTTGGTTGTAGTTGTTTTTGGTCAGTGGACCCCGTTAACTCGTTCAAATTATTTTTAAGATTATGCAGTTTATGCGGTTTAAGCTTAGGGTGGTATTTTTTAATCCAAAAATTACCCCCTGATGCCTTTCGCTCAGCCCTTCGATCCTTATTGTGGGGAATTCTGCTCGCTTTGACTTTATTGTTAATGGAGAAATTCCTAGGAGAACCCTGGCGCCTTTGGTGTGGAAAAAGTTGTGCTCAAGCCTTTGTTCCCCTTGTCTTAACAATCAGCGCCAGCCTTTGGCCTTGTCTTAGGATCCTCTCCTCCCGATTACAAAAAATGGTTTTTATTGTTGGCATTTTTGGAATTCTTAGTTTGGTTGATTGCGACACAGCATGGATTGCGGTTATTTTAGGCCTTATTGCCTCTCTGGCCTCTCTTGTTCTGCCATGTATCACCAAAGCTGGCCTTCGCCTGTTGGCCATTTTAACATTAGCATTACCATGGTTATTCTCTGTTTTTCTTACCAACCAACAAATCCAAAATATAAACCACCATATTCATTCATACAGTTATATCCATCGCCTTTATATTTGGCAATTTACAAGCCAAAAAGTGACTCAACAGTCTTGGATTTTGGGCTGTGGCGCCGACAGCTCACGGGAGGACATTATCGGGGGATCACACCAAGAATGGCCTATGGTGGACCGTCATCATCAGCGGGTTACCATACATTCAAAAGCTATTCCTACCCACCCCCATAATTTTTCCCTGCAATTATGGTTAGAACTTGGGCTTATGGGGGCTTTATTAGGGGCAAGCCTTTATAATTTCGCAATCCCTTGGATCTGTCGCTCTTCTCATTTGTTAGCGACTTATCAAATAGGTTTTATAATGGCCATCAGCACTGTTTTTTGGGTAAATCTAGGCTGTTGGCAAACTTGGTGGTTGGCAACCCTTGGCATTCTTATTCCTCTTTTTCGTCAAGAAACTTCAGATCATTCATAATGAAAGGTTTCTTTGTGTTTAGGGGCAAGTTTCCCCTCTCCCTCTAAAATGAGAATAATCTTTTTGAATTTTCCGTCTTTACAGGAAACTTCTAATCTTAAGAAACTACCTTTTTGATCTGTGGGCAAAGAAAGAATTCTGGTATCACTTGATTCGCGGTGTTTAGGTTTATATAAAGCTAACAGAACCTGATTGGTTTTAAGGCTTTTCTCCTTTTTTGAAAGAGAAAAACGAAAATTCCAAGGAAAAAACCTTCCGTTTCCTTCTCTCCCTGCCGATAATCCGATTCACTCATTTGCCTTTCTCTCCTTCCCCTTCCCTTACATATTTTTTTAAAATAAATATTTTTTTCTCTTTTGTTTCCTCTCATGCTCACCCCATATTTTCATTGCTCTTAGACCCCGATGAGACAATTTTTCTGCTGCGC
>JAJZHT010000054.1 GCA_021804455.1 Pseudomonadota bacterium
TCAAACGCAAATCCATCGTCGTCTCCCGATCCTTAACTATGATCGAAGCTACCATGAAAATCTTCGCCGCCATCCATGTCAATAAATCCCTTAACCTTAACCTAAATATCTTAAGTTAAAAGTCTCTATCTTTTCTTGACGTTCTGTTATGAATCCATAAAACCTGGGTATTATGATGAGATTTTTCATAAACGACTTGGGATTCAAAGTTTTTGGCATCGCCTAAAATTTGCCGGTATTCAACGCTGTCTTCCCCAGGGAATAGAATCTGTTTTGGATGTTGGCTGTGGGCCTGGAACATTCTTGGGCAATTTCTTGCCTAAAGCTGTTAAGGGAATTGGTATTGATATTGCCCAACCGCAAATAGATTACGCTTGCGCCAAATATCAACAATCTCATATTGATTTTATGTGTACGGCCGATATTTTACCTTTCGACCATGATCACTTTGATGTTGTAACATGCATTGAGTTAATAGAGCATTTAAAACCCAAAGAGGTTAGTCATTTACTGCACGAAATAAGGCGGGTGTTAAAACCAGGCGGAACATTTATTCTTACAACTCCTAATTATGCCGGTTTTTGGCCAATTGTAGAGTGGTTTGTAAATCATTTGTCGCCGATTTCTTATAAAGAGCAGCATATTACAAAGTTTCGAAAAAAGACTTTAGCTAAGCTTCTTCAGCAACACGGTTTTAAAACAAAAGTTTCTCGTTACATGGGGTTTGCCCCTTTTACGGCCTGTTTTTCTCCTGAATTTTGTCTTGGTTTTGCTAATTTAGAGCGTCATATGGAAGCCGCATATGGAATGCTTTTATTAGCTACGGGATGCAAGATTTAGCCTATGACAGATTTAACAATTATTGTTCCCGTTTTGAACGAAGTACAAAACATTGCTCCTTTCTGCCTTTCTATACAAAGGGCTTTATCGAACTGTTCGTGGCGGTGGGAAATTTTATTTGTGGATGATGATTCAAAGGATGGCACTGCTGAGGCTATAGAACAATTCGCCAACGAAAACCCTTTTATCTCCGTGCGATTAATTCGCCGTATTCATCGCTATGGTCTTAGCTCAGCGTGTATTGAAGGAATTTTAGCTTCTCTTTCTTCACTCATAGTCGTGATGGATGTTGACGGGCAACATGACGAAACTCTCTTGCCACAAATGATGGCGGAGTTCCAAAACCCTGAATTAGATCTTGTGATTGCCAGTCGTTATATCGAAGGTGGAAGTACGGGATCTTTGGCAGCTAAGAGAGTTCGCGTCAGCGAAATGGCCACACAGCTTGCCCAATTTTTATCAAAAACGGATGTTACCGATCCCATGAGCGGGTTTTTTATGGTTAAAAGGGTCTGTTTTAAAGCTGCTGCTAAACAATTATTTGGGCAGGGTTTTAAAATTCTACTGGATATCCTTTTAACCACGCCTGGCAAGCTGACGATCAAAGAATTACCGTACCATATGCGCTCTCGCCAATATGGGGAAAGCAAACTCAACGCCAAGGTTGTTTTAGATTATTTCCTATTGTTGGCTCACCATCTTTGCGGATGGTTTTTCCCCCTGGACTTTATGCTTTTTATTCTTGTTGGCTTTATTGGCAGTTTGTTTCATCTTTTTGTTTTAGGAATAGCCTTAAAAAGTCACACCTTAACTTTTTTAGAAGCCCAATCTTTGGCAACATTGGTCACGGTTGGTATCAATTTTTATTTTAATAATACCCTTACTTTTTCTTATCAAAGATTGCGAGGAAGAAGGATTTATAAAGGTTTGTTAAAATTCTTAGGTTTATGTAGCCTTGGGTTCTTATTAAATTTATCGGTTTCCTATACAACTTTTTCATTTTTGCATTCTTGGGTTGTTGCGGGATTGCTGGGGTATATCATCAGTGGTCTTTGGAACTATATGTGCAGCAAAACATCGATATGGACCCCCTAGGAAATAATGACAGAACGCCCAATCCAACCTCATTATTTTTTAACGGTTTTGGTTTTGATACAAACCGTTGCCTATAACGCAATTGGATCTCAATTTGTGCGGTTTCTTGTCTGTTTATCGTTTCTTTTTCTCTACCTTGTTTTATTACCTAGGGATCATTTTTTTCAATTGGGAATTGTCTTTCGTTTTATCACCCGTCAAAAGCTAAATTTATTGACAAGACCTGTTTTGCAAAATGTTGCCTTAAAAAAAATATGGGCACCCGCTTGGTTTATCGTTCTTTCTTGCCTTTGTATAACCCTTTTGACTATAGGGAGTTTATTGGGAACCTCCATCAGCCCCAGAAATTACGGTTTATATTTACCCATTATATTTTTATGGGTGGGACATTTCTTTTGTGTTGTTCCTTCACGTTTTTTTTTGAAAAAAACAAACCATATATTTTTAAAAATTTATAGACGCTATCCCGAATCTTTAAAAATATTGCTTCTTTTTGGTTATGGTGCATGTTTTATTACAGCGTGTCTTTCTTGGTGTTTAGCCTTCAGAAGTTCCCTATCTTACGAATGGTGGAATGAGTTTGGTTTTTATGACAAACGCTTTGTTTATGGGTGCTATTTACTGTTAACGGTTGTTTTTTTATTTTTCCCCTTCTTCTTGTATGCCTTTAAAAATCGTGCCCCATACTATGGAAGGATCATTCCGGATCAAGCTTTATCTCACTATATAAGTCTTAAAATTCTTATTGGCTTAGGAATAACCTTTATTTTATGGGGTCCTCCGTGGAATTTGACCTATGTCCTTAATATTCCTGACCTCCATGAGGTTGTACATCTAGGCCCTATTTTAGCGATGAAGCAAGGCAAAATCGCCTTTACAGAAGCAGAAATACAATATGGTCCAGGCTCTCAATTGTTTCATTATTTGTACATGAAAAGTCAGGGATTTAATCTTTTAGCTTTTCGTGAATCTTGTATTTTTTTGCACACCCTTTTTGTAGCCTTCTTCATAGGTTGTTGTGCTTTTTATCTTCGTTTATCTGAAGTCTGTCTTGTCTTTTTATTATCTTTATCGGGGCTAACACCACTTCTATTGTTTGGGTTTGATAATCAGGGGCTTTCCTTTGGATTTTGGGGATGGTTTAATGGGTTTCGTTATTGTAGTCCTGTATTTTTATCCCTTGTGTTATGGCACGTTCTATACCGATCTTCCTGGAAAAAATTTCATACGGCCATGGCTGGGTTGATCCATGGTATTTTATGCTATATGGCCCAGGAAAATTTTTCATGTGGGTTGTTGGTACTGGGACTGTCTTGTATGGTTAGCCTATCAATAGGCTTATTAAACCTAAGAACTCTTTTTATGCTCGCAGCCTGGTTTTTGGGAGGGTTTATAGTAGCATGGTTGCCCGTCTGCATTTTTTACGGTTTGGTGGGGCAATGGGGGCTTTTTGTGGAGCGTTATTTTGCCGTTTCTTCTCTTGTGGTGGCTGGATTTTCTAATACACCCTGGAGCAGTCATTATTATAATCCTTTCTTTTTAGGGTACGCTTTAACACCTTTTGTTTTAACCGCGGTGGGAGTGTTCATTCTTTATCGGCGCCGCTTCAGAACCTACCTCGCCCTAACACCGGAAGAGGTCAAGATTATTTTTGTTTTAAGTGCCGCTATTGCTTTACATCAAATCAGTCTTTTCCGTGCTGATGATACTCATTTCAGAGCCACGTTATTAGCATTGCCGGTTCTTTTAGTTCTGGTGGGCCAGTATTTATATCGCCTGTTTTCTTCTTGTCCTCAAGAGTATGGAAAAATGTTTTTGGGGTTCTGTTTGTCTCTTTTGGTGATATACCCCATTGATTTGTCCTTTTCTCATCTGGGATGCTTGCTCGAAGGTTCTATGAAAAAATATACTGTTCAAAAACTGTTACCTTCTGAACCCATGATCTTATTCGATAAAATTGGATTTCCTCTTCCTGCAGAGAAAGTTTGCTGTACGTATAGTACTTTAACTTTATCGGATTATGTGCGCGAAATGACCTCTCTAAAAGACCTCATTGGTGACCGCCCAACGATTGTTGTATCAATGCCTGGCAATATAACTTCGGGTGTTTACTTTTTCGCCGACTTAAAAATTGGTACTTCTATGATTGAATCATACCACTCTCTTGTTCATTCTCCAGATAGAATCCGTCTTCTTCAGCAGATTCAAAAAAATCCCTGCGGTTGTTTGATTGTAGAAAATTTGGAAAGTGAAGAAGCTCATCTTTTCTTAAAACGCTTTCCTAAGGCCAGAATTATCAAAAGGTTTTACCAAGGGGTTTATTATATTTTATTGATGGATTAGGAAAAACTTAGGAGATTTTTTTAATCCCTATAAAATATCGCCCCTAACCCCAAGGTTACGAGAGAATTTTGAGGAGGCTTTTATCAAAGTATGGTAGAAAAGGGAATTGTTTGATCCTGTATTTTCTTAAGCGCTTTATGTCGTCCTCCTTGCCTCTTTTGCGTATTGAACGCCTTGGAAAGAGTTTTTTTCATCAAGAAAAGAAAGAAAAAATTCTTCACAATCTTAACCTTACGATCAAGGAGGGAACGATTGTTGGCATTATTGGGCGAAGTGGGGCTGGGAAAAGTACACTGCTTCGATGTTTAAATGGGTTAGAAAAGCCTGATGAAGGTCATATTTTCTTTGATGAAGAGGATCTTTGCCAACTGGCTGAAGAAGACCTCCGTTCTTACAGAAAAAAAATGGGCGTTGTTTTCCAAAATTATAATCTTCTACAATCAAAAACTGTTTTTGATAACATCGCCTTGCCTTTAAAACTCTCGGGCTATTCTCTCCAAGATCAGAAGAACCGGGTTGAAGAGTTGGCGAAATTGGTGGGATTGCATCAAAAATTGTCATCTTATCCTCATCAATTAAGTGGTGGTCAATGTCAAAGGGTTGCTATTGCGCGCGCTTTGGCGATAGAGGCCGAGTTGTTGCTTTGTGATGAATTCACATCAGCTTTGGATTCAAAAACAACCTTGGAAATTTTGAATTTATTAAAAAAACTCCGTCAGAAATTAGGATTAACCATCATTTTTGTAACCCACGACATGAAGGTAATTCAACATATCGCTGACTATGTTTATGTTTTGGATCAAGGATCTTTGGTTGAACAAGGACCTACGTTGCCTATTTTGATGGCAGCCCAACATCCTGTAACCCAATCCTTGTTACACGAATTTTTAAAGGATGAGTTGCCTGATTTTATCACTTCAAAGTTGCATTTTAACATTCAAGACCGTGATGATGTCGTCTTAAAATTAACATTTAACAATCAATCAGCCACCAAACCCTTGATTTCACAGTTGGTGCAAAAATGGAATCTTCCCATGAATATTCTGGGGGGTAATTTGCATCACAAAGATCACGAAATGTTTGGACATTTAATGGTGTGTTTAAAATATGATGTTGATGTGATGCAGGAGATTACGAACTTTTTAACGGATCATCATGTTCAGGTTAAAATTATGGGATATTTGCAATGGCAATCTTGAATCTTATAGCCCAGGGTTTATATGAAACCGTCTTGATGGTGGCAACATCGCTGATCCTAGGGATCGTGGCCGGAGGGAGCCTTGGTATTTATCTTTATTACCACAGTCAGCACGGTCTTAAGCCCCGTCTCTACCTTTATCATAGTCTTGAATTTATCATCAATTCTATCCGTTCAATACCCTATATTATTTTGACGGTTTTGCTGATTCCTTTGACGCGCCTTTTAACAGGCAGCTCTATTGGAACTTTATCCGCTATTGTCCCCTTATCCTTGGCGGCCATTTTATTGATTGCGCGCGCAACAGAGGATACTTTTAAAGGGATTCCTAAAGGATTGGTCGAGATGGGGTTAGCCTTAGGGGCCAAGCCTCGATATTTGATAGGAAGAATCCTTTTACCCGAGGTTTTGTCTCCTCTTATCGATGAAATAACTAATATTGCTATTATTCTGGTTGGATTCTCGGCGATGGCTGGCACCGTGGGTGGAGGAGGCCTTGGCGACTTGGCGATCCGTTATGGGTATCAACGTTATGATACGACTTTGATGGTTCTGATTGTCATCATCTTATGGATTTTGGTACAACTGATTCAAGGGATGGGACGTTTTCTCTCCCGTTATTTTAGGTATCATTGATATGACAGGGAAAATAGCAGTCCTTTACACCCTTGTCTCCACAAAGGAGGAAGCGCGTCGTCTTGCCAAGCAAATCGTGACGGAACATTGGGCAGCCTGCGTTAATATCTTTGCCTGCGATTCTGTTTATCGGTGGGAAGGAGAACTGCAAGAAACCTGTGAGTATGCACTTTTGATCAAAACGACCCAGGAACAGAGGGCATCTTTGGTGCAATGGATTAGCCAGCACCATCCTTACAAAACTCCCGCTGTTCTTTATGATTCTGACGTTTCTTGTTCTGGGGATTTTGCAAACTGGATTCGTGATCAGGTTACGGGCCATGTTCCAGGCTAATCTCTTTCCGGAAAATCATCAGGGGAAACAGCCTTATCGTGTTCACAGCAAGGGAATCCATCTTTTCCTCAAGGTCACCCCAAAGGCTGCCAAAAGTCGCCTGGGGGAGATTGTTCCCGTAGGCGATCATGATGCTCTTAAGGTTTATGTTCAAGCGGTCGCTGAAAAGGGGCAGGCCAATCAAGAAGTCATTCGTTTTTTAAGCCGTTTATGGCGCATTCCCCAGCAAAATTTTCATCTGGTGGCGGGACAGACCAGTCGTTACAAGACCTTACTTCTTCAAGATATCCCGGAAGAATACTTAAAAAAGTGTCTTGAATTGTTTTCTTAATCTTTTGTTTACATTTAGAAGATTAGAATAAGGGCATAGTAACACCCAATATATAAAAGATGTTCTTATGAAAAATTTTCTTAAAATAGCCTTTGCCAGCTTGATGGTGATGGTCCTTGGCCTGGGAATGGGTCAGGCCGCTGATCATGCTAAAAAAGTTACAACAGCCTATCGGCAATATGAAACAGAACTGAAAAACCAAGACGTGGATGAAATCAAAAAATCCCTTAAGAGTCTGGAGAAAGTATGCGACAAAGAATGTACCCGGTTCACATGTAAAGACTCATCCTTACAGGAAGTTTGTTATTTGCACTGTCCTGCCCAAAAAATTAAAAATTGTCTGAAGGTAAAAGGTTATACTCCATCAAATCCGGTTAAGTATGACTCAAACGGGATTCCTAAACAAAAGACAAAAAAATCAAAGGTAAAAATTGTTGAGGAAGAAGATGACGACGAGTCTGATGAATATTAGACTTTTTAAACTATAAAATTTGTTTGGATTTTTAAGGGTCTATCGCTTTTCGATAGGCCTTTTCCTTTTATAATATATAATCCAAAACAGCCTGCAACCGTTGGCGCCCGGAATCGGTTGCTTTGATTCTATCCTGACTGACATCAAGATACTGATTTTGGCAAAGATGGTGCCATCTTTCGTGGTTGATAATTTTATCAGCAAAAGCTTGTTCTAAAGGCATCACCAAAGTTTCTAAAGGGATCCCTTCCGTAAGGCGTAACCCCA
>JAJZHT010000055.1 GCA_021804455.1 Pseudomonadota bacterium
AGAGGAAAAGAAGGCATCGGTGTTAAAACACCAAAGGCTGCAATGGTGGCTACCAAGACCATGGGGTTCATCAGACTGGAACACATTCCAAAAGGTAAAACGTTTAAAAAAGGCAAATGATCCATCATGGTCGCTGCTGGCATGGAAACCGTTATGTCAAAATTAATCGGTAACACCAAAAGGTTGGCAGGGGCCATTCCCATACTGCACTGCATCATGGCGTTACAGGTGGTTTGCATACCCATGGTTTAGTCCTTTCGATTCTTGTTGGCCGGGTCGGTGATAGGTTTTCCTTTTTTATTCAATTGTATTGGATGATTCAGGGCTTTCCCCTTCTCATAGGGGGTGCGTTGCAGCAATTCTCCCGTGGAATAAAAAAGATCCTGGTTTTTTGTCAACAGTCCCTTTTCATAAACTTCTGTCTGACAAAGGCCTCCCCCTTGTGATTTGGGGAAATAGGTTGTGCAAGGACCATGGCGCAACCCTTCCTTGTAAACAGCTTTTTGACACACATCGCCCTTTTCATCATAAAAAATAAAATCCCCTTCTAGTTTCCCTTGTTTAAGGGTTCCTTCAAAGCATTTAACGCCATTAGGGTAAAAACTGACAATCGGCCCCTGTAAAACATCATCTTGATAAACAAAAGTCATTTCAGTTGTTTGATTAGAAAAGTAAGAAGAAGCCGGTCCTTGCAAGCAATCTTGTTGATAGGTTACGCGGTGTGTTAAGGTTCCTTCTTTATCATAAATCAGGGTTTCACCCTGTTTTTGACCCTTTTCATAACAACTTACCAAATGACCTGATCCATGGTACATCTCATAAATTCCTTCTTCAGGAGGGCCCTGAACAGGTTGTCCTTTTTGCACGATATTGAAACTTCCACGGTCTATGTCCTGTTCTTCTGTCGTTACTTTCTCTTCTTGGTCGCTTAAAGGGGAAATTTCCTCGGTTTTTTCTAAAAACTCTTCTGCTTTCATTTTCGTTAGCCTCTAGTTAATTTTGGTTAGGGCACCCTTAACCATACAGATAGCCCCAGCCTCCAACTTGGCCATAAGATTGCCTTTAATCTCTGTCATCATTTTACCTTCAATATTAATCATATTGCCTTGATCTTTAATCATCATATCGGACTTTCGTTCGATGGTAAGGGATGCTTGCTGTTTAATCGACATGCTGGCTTTGCTTTCGATCGACATTTTGGCTTCTTCCTTAATGTTCATTCCGGCCGTTGACTGAATATTTTTTTGGGCATCAATTTTAATGTCCATCCCAGCCTTAAGGCTGATATTTTTGTCAGATTTTAAGGAAATGTCATCGGTGCTGATAATGTTGACTTTGCCAGTAACTTTAATGGTGACATTCCCCTGATCAAGGGTCAGTTGGTAATTACCCTGTTTAAGGGTGATTTTGTGATCCCCATGGGACAGGGTTAAAAGGCAGTCACCCTCGGTTAGGGTTGTTTTTTGATTCCCTTTTTTAATATCAATGAACTGATCTCCATCCTTGATTTGCAGCAAATGGGTTGTTTTTTCACCGTTTTGAATTTCTTTTTTATGTCCCTTATGCAGGGTTAGGGTATCATCTCCCTTTAAAATATCTTCCGTTCGAGAATTCTCAATTTCTGTTTTCCAATCTTTTTGGGCGTGACAATAAATCTCTTCGTTATCTTTTTTATCCTCAAAACGGATCTCATTAAATCCACCCCCTCCTTTGGATGTATTGGTTTTAAAGGTGCTTTTGGTGGGGCTTTCGGTGACATAATCAGGGGGGGTATGCTCACCATTATAAACACACCCGATGACTAAGGGACGATCAGGATCACCTTCTAGGTATGTGACAACAACCTCCATTCCAATTCGGGGTATAACCAAGCCTCCCCATTGGGTACCGGCCCAATTTTGGGCGACGCGAATCCAACAAGAGCTTTTATCATCTTTTTTCCCATGTAAATCCCAATAAAACTGAACCTTGATACGACCATATTGATCACAGAAAATCTCCTCACCCGCAGGGCCCGTTACAACAGCTGTTTGATTACTGTAGATGCGTGGTTTGGGTGTAACACAAGCGGGTCGAAAGGGAATATGACTGGGGAAAGCCCAAAAAGTGTTCTCATAAACAGGAGTGGTATCTTGTATCAATTCTGTTTCAACAGAGGATCTCAAATCTTTTCGTGGTTGAAGGACGTGTTCCACACGATAAAGAAGATAGTCGTGGTTAAAGTCAACCCTAGGGTGATCGGCTAGTTCAAACGTTTTGCCTGCTGAAAATTGAGACACGGTACTTTGACCACGGCATAACTCCCCTGGCCATTCTAAAGCCTGAATTCGATAATTAGAAAGGGTTTCGCCTTGGTTTAATTTTTCAAAACGACCTGGATATTCGTAAATTCGTCCCCCCTTGCCGGCACCGGAAATCTTGGGTTGTAAAAGGGTGGTGGGGGTTAAGTAATTATAATCGACGGTTTGAAATTCTTTGGGAACGATTTGTTGTTGGCGTGCAAACTGATGGATAGTGTTTGTCAAAGATACTCCCATAGTATCACTGTTCAAAGACACAGGCTTGGTGCGGGCAGGTTTTGCGACCGTGTTATGATCGGCCAGCACCAATTGATGACCTGAGGAAGTATGCTTGAAAAAATAGAAAATTCCCTCTTCTTCCATCAAGCGTGCAATAAAATCAAAATGACTTTCTTGGTATTGGACACAGTATTCCCGGACCGTTTGTCCACATTTAGAAACAAGATTTTCAATATTCGTGATTTTATGGTCTTTAAGAACCTCTGTAATAATATCAAGGGTCTTTTTATTTTGAAAAATTCGGTATTCTTGGCTGAATTTTAAAAGCCATAATTGGGGATAAACTAAAGCTTCATAAAAGGTTATGTTTTTTTTAAGGTCCCCATAGACCGTTTGTTTTTGTTCTATTTTGCCGATGATTCCACAAAAATATCGCGGTTCTTTAAGAGTGTTTGTTTGATCGTAAGAATGGAAAGTAACGGTTATTTCACTTCCTAAAAGTTTTGCCAAATCAAGAGAGGACGAAGGAGAATAAAGGTCCAATTGAAATTCAAAAAGGGTCGAGATTCCCTCAAACCCTTTCATTTGATGGATCAGGACTTTATCATCACCTAAAATTGTCTTGATCTTTAAAGGAAGGGATTGCTGCTGAAAAGGTAAATCCACTTTTAATCGTTTTTTAACTTATTTTATTCAAACTTATATTGTATTGTTTCTCCCCCGATTGTCGAGAGGAAATAGGGTGAAAAGTTTGGGTATCTATGAAAAAAATTAACTGTGTTGGCGTTTATTGCAGCACTTCCGACCGAATTGATCCTTTTTATTTTCAGGTTGCTGCAGAAATGGGCGCTTTGCTTGCCAAGCATAATCTTAAAATGGTTTATGGGGGTGGTAATTGGGGCCTTATGGGGGCCACGGCCAAGGCTGTTTTGGAAAATGGTGGTGAAGTCTTGGGATTTACGACCAGCTTGCTGGCAAAAAGTGAAGGGGTTTATCCCCATCTTAATCACCTGGAAGTTGTTGGTAGCATCCATACACGCAAAAAGAAAATGGAAAAAAACTCCGACGCTTTTATCATTTTACCAGGGGGGTTTGGAACCTTGGACGAGTTTTTCGAGGTTTTAACGCTTCGTCAAATTCAGGTGCATAATAAATCTATCATTGTTGTTAATGCCCAGGGGTATTGGTCTCTTTTGAAAACCTTGTTTGATCATGTTATTGACCAGAATTTTGCTTTACCCCATCAACGGGATTTTGTGACCTTTGTTGAAACTCCTCAACAAGCTTTACATGAATTGATTGGCGGTTGATCTTTCTAGAGGCTTGATTATAATCAGCCCCTGGATGCTTCTTTTAATGTTAAAGAAAGATAAAATGTTTTCCTTAGCCAATCGTTTACGATCTATTCAACCTTCTCCTACGCTAGCTTTGAATGCCAGAGCCGCTGCTTTAAAAGCAGAAGGAGTTAACATTATTAATTTGGCAGCGGGTGAGCCAGATTTTGAAACGCCCGAGTGGATTCAAGAGGCTGCTGTTCAGGCAATGCGTCAGGGGTTAACGAAATATACCGCTGTGGATGGCCTTTCTTCTCTTAAAAAAGCCATTCAAAGAAAATTCCTTCGGGATAATCAGCTTGCCTATGAGTTGCAGGAGATTACGGTTGCCAATGGAGGAAAGCAAATCCTGTTTAATGCCATGATGGCAACTTTAAACCCAGGAGACGAGGTTATTATTCCTTCACCCTATTGGGTTTCTTATCCCGATATTGTACGTATGTTTGAGGGAGTTGACCGTATGGTTCCCTGTGGTGAGGAAAGCCACTTTAAATTAACGCCTGCTCTCTTAGAAAAAGCTTTGACATCCCATACCAAGTGGCTGATTTTAAATTCTCCTTCTAATCCTACGGGTGCTGTGTATACCGTTCAGGAATTGAAAGATCTGGCTGAAGTCCTACGTCAACACCCTGATGTTTGGATTCTCAGTGACGATATTTATGAACATTTGGTTTATGACCAAGCCTCCTTTACCAATATTATTCAGGTTGATGCAAGCTTAAAATCTAGAACGCTTATTTTGAATGGAGTTTCCAAATCCTATTCTATGACAGGATGGCGTATTGGTTATGGGGCAGGGCCTGAACGACTGATTAAAGCTATGAACCTTATCCAATCCCAAAGCACCTCGAATGCTTGTTCCATTGCCCAAGGGGCTGCCATAGAGGCCCTTAACGGTCCCCAAGGCTTTTTGAAAGAATGGCAAAAAGTTTTTGCAGAAAGACGGGATATTACCCTTAAGGCCCTAAATCGTATCGAAGGTCTTCATGGTATTCGTCCAGGAGGAGCCTTTTATTTGTATATAAACTGTGGGGGTGTTCTTGGAAGAAAGACACCTAGCGGACAGATTCTGGAGACGGATAACCAATTTTGTCAATATTTGTTGGAATCCGCACGGGTTACTGTTGTCAGTGGCGATGCCTTTGGTCTTTCACCCTATTTTCGCTTGTCTTATGCGACTTCCCTTCCTTTGTTAGAGGAGGCTTGTTGCCGGATTGGCCAGGCCGTTTCTCAACTAGAGTCTGGTGATCATGGGGTCTAAAATCGTATGGGTGGTGGCCGCTGTTTTACAAAAATCAACAGGCGAAGTTTTAGTGGTACAGCGTCCTCCCCACCGTTCGATGGCAGGCTTGTGGGAGTTTCCTGGTGGAAAAATAGAATCTTATGAAACTCCAGAGCAAGCCCTTGTTCGGGAACTGCATGAAGAGTTAGGACTATCAGTCGATTGTAAAGATCTTGTCCCCTTGACCTTCGTTTCCCACACCTATTCTGATTTTCATTTGGTGATGCTGGTTTACCGATGTCAGACTTGGAAAGGACGGATCGTCCTAAAAGAAAACCAAGCGGACTATGCGTGGACTTTTGCCAAAGATTTAATAACCTTTCCGATGCCTCCGGCTGACCTTCCTATCTTGGAACTTTTGTAAAAGGCAATACTGTAGACTGGTTTCAAAGATTTTTTGACTCCATTAAATTTTTATTAATCATTTTGTTGAATACTACAAAAGATGAGTCAAAAATTTAAAATTTCGGAGTATTCTTATGAAATTATCAACAAAACTTTTAGTGTCATTGGGTGCTGTGGCCATTTTATTTGGCGATACAGCCTCGGCGGCTTTGGTTCCGAGTTCCGTTAGCAACAGCTACAAAGCTTACCGCGAAGCTTATAATGCGGATCCTCAGTCAGAAGAGACAGGAGAAGCTTTGGACGATTTAAGAACCTCTTGCGACTATTTTTGTAATACGTTTTCTTGTAATATTTCCAAAAAAGCCAAGGATTGTGCGGCCCGTTGCCCTTTTGATACCGTGGGAAGTTGTTTAAAACAACAAAATGTGTCAAGCAATCCAAGCCGCAAAAAATTCCTGGAAAAACTGAATGTAAATGATATTGATGAAAATGATGTACCGATGAGTAAAATCCCCGGTGCGACCGTTGCGGCATCCTCTGTAAAGGGGACTAAGCAAGAAGATGGTTCTTGTTTGTGCCCGCTTCAGACTAAGGCACCTGGTACCAATACTGCCAATCAACAACAGGTTTCGAAAACTCCGTCAACCCCTGTGGTACAACAAAAAGCCACTACTCAGGTTGATTCTGCCTGTCAACAGGCTGCTAACGACTATGGTATAAGCCCAGAAGAGGCAAAAGCAAACGGATTGTGTTAAATTTCAAAAGAAGGGAGTTACCTCCCTTCTTTTCTATACATTAAAACGAAAATGGAAGATGTCACCATCTTTAACTTGATAATCTCGACCTTCTTGCCTTAGTTTACCGGCTAATTTGGCTCCTTGTTCTCCTTGATAGGTTACGTAATCCTCATAGCTGATAGTTTCAGCACAAATAAACCCTTTTTCAAAATCAGAATGGATGGCCCCAGCTGCTTGAGGGGCCTTAGCCCCCTGAGAGACTGTCCAAGCTCTGGCTTCTTTAGGACCTACGGTAAAAAATGTCAGTAAATTCAAAAGTTGATAACCTGCCCGTATGACTTGTTTAAGGCCTGTTTCTTGTAAACCCAAACTTTGTAAATACTCTTGTTGCTCGTGAGGAGAATCTAGATTGGCTACTTCGGCCTCAATCGCCGCAGAAATTATGACGGATTTGGCGTTTTGTGAAAGGGCATAGTTTGCGACAGCTTGGGTATGGGCATTTCCTGTTGATGCTTGATCTTCGGCAACATTACAGACATACAAAATCGGTTTACTGGTTAGAAGATGCAGGCTGTGAAAGAGGGGGTGTTCATCTGCCGACAAAACAACGGTTTTGGCAGACTGTCCTTGTTGAAGAGCTGTTAAAACCTTTTGGATGACAGGCATTAAGGCTTTTGCCTCAGGATCGTTCGTTTTAAGTTTCTTTTCAAGACTTTGGGCACGTCGTTCCATGCTCTCAAGATCTGCTAGTAATAATTCTGTTTCGATGGTGGTAAGATCTCTGAGCGGGTTAACCGACCCTTCGACGTGGGTGATATCATCATCTTCAAAACAGCGAAGGACATGGATAATCGCTTCTGTTGAACGAATATGTCCTAGGAACTGATTGCCCAAACCTTCTCCTTTACTAGCGCCCCTGACCAAACCAGCAATGTCAACAAATTCCAATTGGGTGGGAATGATTTTCGCAGACTGGGCGATAGAGGCGATTTTTTCTAAATGTTCATCAGGAACCCCAACCCGACCTGTATTGGGCTCAATCGTGCAAAAGGGGTAATTGGCCGCTTCGGCTGCCGCTGTTGCTGTTAAGGCATTAAAGAGGGTGGATTTACCAACATTGGGTAGACCTACAATTCCGCAGTTAAATCCCATAAATCTTTCTCGTACTCATTCATCGTAGGGCTAACCTAGCGCAATTCTAT
>JAJZHT010000056.1 GCA_021804455.1 Pseudomonadota bacterium
AAACAGCCGGGGCCTTTTCCCATCCAACCGTGCCTTCCGTGCATCCTTATATTTTGGTAAATTATCAGGGTAAAACTCGGGATGTTATGACATTGGCTCACGAACTGGGGCATGGAATTCACCAGGTTTTGGCAGCCAAACAAGGGACACTTCTTGCAGATACACCTTTGACCTTAGCGGAAACGGCTTCGGTCTTTGGGGAAATGTTGGTTTTTCGATCCTTGCTGGAAACAACAACGGATCCTTTACGTCGACGACAGTTATTGGTTGGCAAAATTGATGACATGATTAATACGGTGGTGCGCCAAATAGCTTTTTATCAATTTGAACAAAAGGTTCACCAGCACCGGCGTCAAGGTGAATTATCGGCCGATGATTTAAATAATTTTTGGATCCAAACACAGAAAGAAGCTTTGGGACCTTCGGTTCATATCGATTCAATTGCTGCACCTTATTGGGCCTATATTTCCCATTTTATCCATTCACCTTTTTATGTTTATGCTTATGCGTTTGGGGACTGTTTGGTGAACTCTTTGTACGCAGTTTATCAAAAACAACCGCAAGGATTTGCTGAGAAATATCAAGAGCTTTTATCGGCAGGAGGATCTAAAGGTTATCGCGAGCTTTTACAACCGTTCGGTTTACAAGCCGATCATCCAGGATTTTGGGATCAAGGTTTGGAAATGATGATCGGTTTTATTGATCAACTGGAGGCTTTGGTTGATGGATGATCCATCGCTGACCACAAAATTAAGACGTTATTGGGATGTTGGAACAACGGTCGGGGGCCTGGCTACGCGCCTTGTTGGGCAGGAATATTTAGGAAGGGCTATCGACGACCAGGCTTATGCCAAGGATTTGAAGGCTCGTCTGGGGACGATGAAGGGCCCTCTTATGAAGGCTGCACAATTCCTAGCAACCATACCTGATGCAATTCCTATAGAGTATGCTCAAAAATTGTGGGAGTTGCAGTCTCAAGCTCCTGCCATGGGTGTACCTTTTGTGAAACGAAGAATGAGTTCTGAATTGGGACCCGATTGGTCCCAGTTATTCCAATCTTTTGATTTAAAAGCCTGTGCTGCTGCTTCTTTAGGGCAGGTCCATCAGGCCATTACTCAGGATGGGCAAAAGGTTGCCTGTAAACTGCAGTATCCCCAGATGCAGGCTATTATTGAAACGGATTTGCAACAATTAAAAACACTTTTAGGAATCTATCATTCTTGGCATAAAGCTGTTGATATGACCGAAGTTCAAACAGAAATTAAGGACCGTCTGTTGGAAGAGTTGGATTATGTTCACGAGGCGCAGCAAATTCAGATTTATCAAAAGATCTTTCATCAGACAGAAGAAATACAAATCCCTAAAGTTTACCCGAGTCTGTCGACCTCCCGCTTATTAACAATGTCTTGGATGGATGGAAAGCCCATTTTGAATTATTTAGATTCCTCAAAGGATTTTCGTAATTCTCTGGCAGATCGACTTTTTATGGCCTGGTATCGACCTTTTTATCATCATGGGGTTATTCATGGGGATCCCCATCCTGGAAATTACTTGGTTACAACAGAAGGAACTCTTCAGCTTTTAGATTTTGGATGTGTACGGCATTTTTCGAAAAGTTTTGTGCAGGGGGTTGTCCACCTTTATCATGCCTTTTTGCATAATCGTCCCAAAGAAGCTGTCAGTGCCTATGAAAGTTGGGGGTTTCAGAATTTAACCAACGATTTGATCGAGATTATGAATGATTGGGCACGGTTACTATACGACCCTTTATTAGATGATCAAGTTCGTCCCATTCAAAAGAATTTTAGTGCAGCCCATGGTTGGCAAGTGGCAACAGCTGTTTATGAAAAACTCCGCCAACGGGGGGGAGTACGCCCCCCTAAAGAATTTGTTTTTATGGATCGAGCAGCTGTTGGTTTAGGTGGGGTTTTTATGCGTTTGAAAGTTGAACGAAACTGGCATCGTCTTTTTGAAGAAATTTTAGAAAATAAGTTTGAATTTGAATAGGCATTTCTATGTTTGGCTTTCTTAAACGCTTCATGATGGCCGTGTTCAAGGATAACCTTTAAAAATAATTAACAGACCTATCTTTTTTTTAGAAAATTTGAAAGTATAAAAACTGAAAAGTAAAGACTATCCCAACTTCTTTGATATGCCAAAGTCCCTTTTAAAACTCCTAATTTTTATCATAAGCGTTTTAGGCTTGGGCATGATCGTGTTGCAAAATCCAACCGTACAAAAAATCGTGCTTATATGGGGGATCGAAAAAATCCTTGATGAACCTGAACACAAAATTGAAATCCCTGAAATTCAAGGCACTTTCCCATATCTTTTAACCATTCCCCACCTTACAATTAAGGATGCAAAGGGTGAATGGCTTTGCTTGGAACATCTTCAGCTTAAAATTTCTTGGATTCCCTTTTCTGTAGATTTTATTCGCCTGAAATCTTTGGATGTAAAACGAAAAGCTACTTTTCAGTCCGTAACTTTAGACCTTAAGAAATTTTTGTTTTCGACTATAGGACAAAAGACCCTCAAAGAATTTGATATCCAATCCATTCATATTAACCAAGATATAGCAGGAAACGATTTCTCGGGATCGTTTCGATTTTATCCTCATCCTGCCCACGGACAAAATATTGAACTTAAAACGGTGATGGGCACTCTTTCAGCCCATATAGATTTAAAAGAAACCTCAGGAATTGTGATTAAAAACCTTCTTTTTCCTTGGAAAGAGTGGATATTCCAAGGGGACATAGAAACCGATGTTGTCGATAACGGTTTAAAAACAGTTTGGCAAATTCGGGCACAGAATAAAAAAGATGGCTATATCCTTCCTTTGAAGGCCTTGGTGTGTTTTGATGGGAAAAAATCTCACTTTCAAACATCAGGTTTTATTGATATTTCATCGCTTGGTTCCATCAAGAATATCTTTGGGGATCGTCTGGATTGGGCAATGTCTGGCGAATACAACACGTACCAGTGGATCTTGAAGGATGTTAACTTTAAAACTGACTCTGTCCAGCTTAAGGGACAAACGCAGAAAGATCTATTAACCAAGGCTACACAAGGTTTGTTTGAATTTTCTTGCCCTGATGTTGGAAGCAAAAATCGTCGAATCTTTCAAATGAATCTAGAAGAAACATCAACAAAACTTAAACTTTCTCTCACTGAAAAAAACAACCAAACTAAAGGTGAAGGGACATGGGATTTTGACGCACAAAACCTAAGCCTTAATTTCAATACAAAAAATCTAAAAATAAAGGACAGTTTTCTATCTTCTTTAGACTTTAAGCTTTTTGTGGATCACAATCTAACCGGCTCCGCCGTTCTGACCACAGGTTCCGGAACCCTAGAAGGTATAAGTTTTCATAAAATGGATGTCAAAACCCATTTTGAACAGGGCAAGGGCACTTACATTTTGAATGTTGACCCAACGGCAGAAGGGTGGCCTCTTCTGATACAAAGCAAAGGGAATTTTGATTTCTCTCCCTTCACAACAGCGCAGGTTCAAGGCAATCTTTTGATAAAAACCGTTATTGCCCGTTCCAAAAAAAAGTCAGGAAGACTGGCTAAGAAAGAACTCATATTGGACAGTCATTTTAAAGGGTCAATGGATGGGCTGGAATGGCAAACTGTTTATCAACCTCATACAGCATCCCCCCTTAATATCGAGGGGAAAATAAGCTTAGAAGAAGGGAAAATAGTACCAACAAGTCTTTGTAACATTAAGGCGCAAGGCCTGCTGAACCTTAGTGCCCTCACACCTTGGCTAACCAATGGGGATCGGATCAGCGGCAAACTAGAAACCAATGTGCGTTTGACAGGAACTTGGGCCACTCCTCATTTACAGGGAAATTTTAAAGTTCATAAGGGATTCTACGAGATTGCTGAATTTGGCACTTGTATAGGGAATACAACCTTAGATATGGAGGCTCAGGGTTCAAAATTTAAAATTCAAAAATTATGGGCTGACGATGGAACCAACAGACCTTCTCCCCAAGGACAATTGGTGGGGGAAGGAACTCTGGACCTAAAAAACCCGCTTATGCCTGTGTTTGATGTTAATCTTTCGTTGACGGATTTTCAGGTGGCTGCGAGTGATATCTTTTTTGCTTGTGCTGATGGCAAAATTACTGTCAAAGGTCCGTTGACTCAGGCCAAAATAGAGGGTTACGCTCACTTAAATCCTGCCAAGTTATCCATTGAAGAGATTAATAGTGAGTCAACTGTACCCACTATAAAACTGACAGATACGGTGAGTAAAAAAGATCCTTCTTCTCTAAAATCAGACCTTAAAATTTTTCCTATCCATCTTCATTTAAAAACCTCTAAACGATTTATGATAGAAGGTTTTGGTTTAGAAAGCTTATGGGACGGTGAAATGGAAGTGATCGGGTATCTAAGCGATACTCAGTTGATAGGGGTTGTGCATGTTGTTAAAGGGAAATTGGATTTGTTTGGCAAACCCATGAAAATTATTAAGGGAGAGATTCGTTATGATGAAACGATTAAAAACGATCCCTATTTATCGGCAATGGCGGTGAGAGAAGCCGATGGCATAACCATTCAGCTTGTGATTGAGGGACGTGTTTCAAGACCGCAATTTACTTTCCTTTCCGTGCCGGCTTTACCCCAAGAAGATATTTTATCGCGACTGTTGTTTGGTAAAGAACTCAATCAAATTTCAGTCGGGCAAAGTTTGCAATTGGCAGCAGCCCTTGCCTCTATAAATGGACAAAAGGGGCTTAATATCACGGATAAAATCCGTACCTCCTTTGGTTTAGATAGCCTGGAACTTAAAGAAAACAAAAACGAAATGGATGGTCGAACATCCCAAGCAGTCAGTATAGGAAAAGAATTTGGTAATGTCAGAATTTCGATTGATCAGGCCATTACAACCGGTACCAGTAAGGCTTCTGTCAGTACGGCTTTAAGCCCTCACTTGAACCTTGATGTGGATATCGGTGGCAGCGAAAGTTCAGGCGTTGGCCTAAGTTGGATTAAACGTTACTAAAGATTTTTGAGGCTCTTACATTCCTGGATAAACTATGCCTTTAAAGTATATTTTTTGTTACAAAACTCACAAATAATCTCAATCTGACCGTCTACAGCCATACCCACACGGTCATCATCGGAAAAATTTTCCAACATTTTTTGGATCCGGTTTAGAGAACAAGAACATTGGGATTTTAAAGGTTTTGCTTTCAAAATATGGATGTTTCGCTCATGAAATAACCGGTATAAAAGGTCAAAAGAACTTAAATCAGGATTAAGAAGTTCTTTTCTTGTTAAAGTCCCCAACAAACTTAAATTGGTAAACCAATCATCACTATCTTGATCTTGCTGTTCTGGTGTAGGATCCCCTGAAAAAGGAAGGCGCTGCAAAATAACAGCTCCCGCCACAAATTCCCTTTCCTTCGATCCAGAACGGCTATGAAGAACAAGAGCTGTTGGAATTTGATCTGATTGTCGAAAAAAATGGTGCATTGAATCCGTCAGACTTTTTCCCTGCAACTCCACAATCGCTTGATATCTTTCAATTTGGTGGGCTAAATCGGCTGTAAAAACCATGAAACCCCGACCAAAAACTTCCTGTAAACAAGGCGGATTCAGAATAAAGTCCTGTTCATGGTGTAAAATTTTTTGATCCCACTGGGCATAGGCCCGAATATGTCCTTGGGTATTAATATCGACGGTAATCAGGCGAATAAGACTGGCTTGGTCAGGCTGAGAAGAAATTTGTAAGGTAAAAACACCTTCATACTTCACATCAACCGACAAAACCGCGGCCAGGGAAATAACCTCTGCAATATACTGATTGACCAAAGCAGGATAGGAATGATTGGCTAATAAGCTTTCTGTCTGTTTTCCCAAACGTACCAATCGGCCTTTGATGTGCGCATGATCCAAGTAAAAAGGGACAATTTCGTCTATAAAATTTTCTTGAGAAGATTCTAATACAACCATAACAACCATGCCAAAATAGGGCCAATGACCAAACTTACTTTTAAAACACGTTTTAAAAGAAATGTTTTAGGAGGCTTATTCCTGTTTGCCGCACGCCCTATAACAACTGCAGCTTGGTAAATATTCCGAACAGGAGTATCGTCGTTGTCAAAAGATGGATTCATAAACATAACCGTTGATTCATAGGAATAAAAGGGCGTTCCCTAGGACCACAATACAATTGCCGGGGTCGTCCTATTTTTTGTGTTGGATCAGAAATCATTTCCTGCCATTGTGCCACCCAGCCAACCGTGCGGGCAATAGCAAATAAAACAGTAAACATAGACGTGGGGATCCCCATAGCTCGGAAAATAATTCCTGAATAAAAATCTACATTCGGATACAGTCGTTTTGTAACGAAATAATCATCTTGTAAAGCAATTTTTTCTAATTCTATGGCAAGTTCCAATAAAGGATCATTTTCGATTCCTAAGGCGTCTAAGACTTCGTGACATGTTTGGCGCATTATCAAGGCACGGGGATCGTAATTTTTATAAACACGGTGACCAAAACCCATCAATCGGAAGGGGTCATTTTTGTCCTTGGCCCGTTTGATAAACTCAGGAATTCTGTTTTTATGGGCAATTTGCTGCAGCATATTTAAAACTGCCTCGTTAGCTCCGCCATGGGCAGGACCCCATAACGCCGCAATTCCCGATGCAATACACGCAAAGGGATTGGCACCACTGGAACCTGCTAAACGCACCGTAGATGTGGAGGCATTTTGTTCATGATCCGCGTGCAAAATCAAAACGCGATCCATAGCCTTGACCAAAATAGGATTGATTTCATAAGGTTCGCAAGGCAATCCAAACATCATACGCAAGAAATTACCAGAGTAACATAAACGATTCTTAGGATACAAAAAAGGCTGGCCCAAAGAATATTTATAGGCCATAGCAGCCAAAGTAGGCATTTTAGCAATTATACGCAAAGAAGCCAGGTTGCATTGTTGGGGATCGTGAATATCTAAACTGTCGTGGTAAAACGAGGATAAAGCCCCCACCACACCGACCATAATCGCCATGGGATGAGAATCTCGTCGAAAGCCATGGAAAAAGCTGCTCATTTGCTCATGAACAAGGGTGTGATGGTTAATTTCACCGACAAAATTCTTTTTTTGAGAAGCTGTTGGCAATTCTCCATACAACAATAAATGCGCAACTTCTAGAAAATCACAATGTTCCGCCAAGGATTGAATCGGGTAACCACGATACAAAAGACGGCCTGCTTCGCCATCAATAAAAGTAATATTAGAGTAACAGCTGGCCGTTACAGAAAACCCAGGATCATAGGTAAACAACTGTAACTCGT
>JAJZHT010000057.1 GCA_021804455.1 Pseudomonadota bacterium
GGCAAAAAAATGAAATTAACTTTTTATTAATCTTGGTTAAGAAAAAGTTAGCAGACCAAACGTTTCAAAAAAACTTACACTGTGCATAAGGAACGGTTTTTATGAAGATCCGTTTTCTAGAAAACGACTTATTTCCAAACGCAATTCTTCCATGCCCTGTTTATTCCCCGCACTGGTTAAGATTACAAAAGGATAAGCTGCGCCATGCTGACCTATAGACTGTTGAGTTTGCTCCAAAACAGCCTTCGCTTGCTTAGGGGAAATTTTATCAGCTTTTGTTAAAACAACTTGGTAAGAAACAGCCAGTTCATCCAAAAAGGTCATCATATCCTGATCATTGGGTTTAATTCCATGGCGACTGTCAACCAAAAGGTAGACCCGCTTAAGGTTCAAGCGATGCTTCAGGTAAAACTGGATCAAATCCTGCCATTCAGCAACCAAATTTTTAGGGGCCTGAGCATATCCATAACCTGGCATGTCTACTAAAACAAGCTGTTCATTTAAGGAGAAAAAATTTAACTGTTGGGTACGACCCGGCGTATTAGAAGAACGAGCCAAACCCTGCCGATGCGTTAAGCCATTAATCAGGCTGGATTTTCCAACATTCGAGCGCCCAATAAATCCAACCTCTGGCAAACCAAAATCTATCAAATCACTGGCTTTTTGAATCCCTCTTAAAAATCGACAAGACTGCTTAAACAGCCATTCTGCTTTTTGCTTGTCAAAAGCACGTTCTTGAGACTCTCCCACCATTACTTTTTTCTTTTGGAAGGTTTAGTAGCAGAAGACAAAACTTCGACAGTGGCCCGATGACTAGCACGACGCGTAATAAACCACTGCTGCCCAATGCTCAGAATATTGCTCCATGCCCAATAAATAACCAAACCAGCAGGGAATGAAGAAAAAAGGTAGGTAAACATGATGGGCATAATCATCATCATCTTGGCCTGAGCTGGATCGGTCGGTTGCGGGTTTAAGCGCTGTTGTAAAACCATGGTAGCCCCCATAATCAAAGGCCATAATCCAATCATCAAAAAGGATGGGGGCGTCCAAGGGATCAATCCAAAAAGATTAAAAACAGAGGTTGGATCTGGTGCTGACAAGTCATGGATCCAACCAAAAAAAGGTGCATGGCGCATTTCAATGGTAACGAAGAATACTTTGTACAGACAAAAGAAAATAGGTGCCTGAATCACCATCGGCAAACAGCCGGATAAAGGGTTAACTTTTTCTCGACGGTAGAAATCCATAAGTTCTTGATTCATTCGCACCTTATCGTGACCATAACGTTCTTTGATTTTTTCCATCTGCGGGCCCAAAACTTTCATACGCGCCATGGAATGAAACGATTTATTGGCCAAGGGTAAAAACAAAATTTTTACCAATATGGTCAAAACCAAAATAGCCAGCCCTAAATTTCCTAACAGCTGATGAAAAAATTCCAAAGCATAAAATAAAGGCTTTGTCAGGAAGTAAAACCAACCAAAATCCACGGCCAAATCAAACCGATCAAATCCCAGTTTGCTTTCATAACCGTCTAACAGACGCAAAACCTTAGCTCCTGAAAAGGCATGCTGAGTTTGTTCTAAGGTCTGTCCTGGTTTTAGAGTTTGCCCATCATATTCGATTTGACAATAGAAAACAGGGTGAGTTCCTTCACCGCTAAATGTCGTATGAGTGATGGTTTTTTGATGAGGGATCAAGGAAACAAGCCAATACTTATCCGTAAAACCAACCCATCCCCCTGTTGTGGATTGCTGGAGGCGTTTTTCTTTTAAAAGTTTATCGTAATCAAGTTCTTGAAGTCGACTGCCTAAAACGCCAACGGCACCCTCATGCAAAATGTAATAACCACTGGTTTCAGGTTTTCCAACACGCGTTATACGGCCATAAGATTTCAGCTGAATATCGGTTGAAGCATTGTTGGTCACACGATCCGTAATTGTAAACAAATAATTCTCGTCCACATGAAAAGTCCTTTCGAACTTCAGCCCCTCTCCATTATTCCAAGAGAGTGTCACAGGGTGATCAGGACTTAAAGTAGTGTTTGGATCATCAAGAGTCCAAACACTGTGAGCATCGGGAAATTTAGCTGTTCCAAGCCACCCAAAATCAATAAAATAGGCGGATTTTGATCGCTCTGGCGTCAAAAGAGTAATTTCTGGACTGTCTGGGTTAGGAGTTTCATGATAATCTACCAGCATTAAATCATCCAAACGAGCCCCCATTAAATTAATCGAGCCATGAATTTTGGGAGTATGAATCTTAACCCTTTGACTCAGGGCCAAAGCCTGAGAGCGTTCTAAAATTTCGTTAGATATCTTTGGTTGAGAAGATGTTCCCGTGTTCTCTTCTACAAGGGGAGGAGACGTAGGAACGATGCTATTTTGTGGAGACTTAGAGCCTTCGTAAAAATATTGAAACCCAAATAAAATAGCCAAAGATAAACCCATGGCAACAATAAGATTTTTATTTTCAGACATAATTTTCCTAAGAGTGGAATTAGAAATGTTTGTTCAAAGATTTGGATGAAGCAGACTCATTCGCTGGCTTAACAGCCGGGACAGGATCATATCCCCAAGAAGGTCCCAACTGTTTGGTTAATTTTTCATAAGGATGACATCTTGCCAACCTTTTAAGGGTTAACCATAAACCTTTTCCTAAACCATGACACTCAATAGAATGGATGGCATAACGTGAACATGTTGGATCAAACCGACATCGCCGAGGGAAAAAAGGAGAAATCATCCATCGATACAAATGAATCAAGCTAATGATTAAGCGTTTCATAAGGATCCTTTATTCATATATTCTAAGGCTGATTCCGGAAACGCTGGAAGATGCTTTAAACAGCGTCTAATCGCCACCAAAAAATCCCTCTCAAGACACTGAAAATCAGCCGTCACAGTCGCAGGGACAGCAATAAGTACAAAATCTAGATCAAAAGGGAAAACACCCTGGTAAGTTTCATCCAGTTTCTTACTTAAATACTGACAAGCAAGAGCCCTTAATCTTCTTTTTGCTTTGTTCCTTTTAACCGCATTTCCCACACGACGACTAGCCGTGAACCCAACCCTTATCTTTATCGTTTTATCAGATTTTTCTAAGGAGGGACAACACTGAACAAGCATCGTTGAGGTTTTTGCGACCACTCCTTTACCAGCCACCCGAAGAAATTCTGAACGCTTTTTAAGGCGGGTTAATGCCATTCAAGGCCTATCTTTTAAGCAGAAAGCCTTTTACGCCCTTTTGCGCGACGAGCCGCGATAACGCGACGTCCCCCAACAGTCGCCATCCGTGCACGAAAACCGTGACGACGTTTCCTTACAATACGGCTTGGTTGATATGTTCTTTTCACAACAACTATCCTATTTTTCTAGTCTCTATAGATTTTCTGAACCATATCATAATCCTTGGTTTTTTCGCAAACAAAAAACTCTAGCCTGCTTTTCTGGTGTATGGTAAGCATTCTAGATAGCTCTAGACAAGGATTTAGGATCGCTGTCGTTTAACGGTTCTGCGTAAGAAATGTGATTTATGAAAATTTGGCTTGTTGACGCCTTTACCAATAAGGCATTTAAAGGAAATCCTGCCGGAATTTTCTTGGTAGAACAATTCCCCGATGCTACGACCATGCAAACCGTTGCCGCTGAAATGAATTGGTCAGAAACGGCCTTTGTCACACAAAAAGCAGAACATCACTTTCATATTCGCTGGTTCTCTCCTAAAGATGAAGCACCTTTATGTGGTCATGCAACCTTGGCAGCTGCCCATATCTTATGGCAACAGGGACGTGTTCAGGCCGATTTTATAACCTTTGATTCTTTAGGGGGATTATTAACGGCCGAACGCCATGCCGATGGTTGGATTTATCTTAACTTTCCTTCCCGCAAAATAGAATCTTGCCCCCTGCCTGACCTTCTTTATGAAGCCTTAGGTGAATTAACCGTTCAATCGGTGTACAAGGATGATCTTTTGTATGTTGTTGTCTTGCGAGAAATGCAGGATGTTGTTGATCTAAAACCTAATTTATCCCTTATTGAGCAAATAGACTGTCGAGCTGTCGCTGTAACGGCTTTTGCCGAGAAACCCTATGATTTTACGTCAAGATACTTTGCACCCAAAGTGGGCATTCCTGAAGACCCAGTCTGTGGTTCAGCACACTGCCGATTAACGCCTTTTTGGGCTGAAAGACTCAATAAAAATTCTTTATTGGCCTATCAGGCCTCTCCCCGGGGAGGTGTCCTCAAACTTAATTTGATGGGGGACCGAGTTTTAATTGGCGGACAGGCCACAACAGTCTGTCAAGGCGAGTTATTGGTTAAGATCTCATGATGATTCAAGCGCTTCGTTCTTTTTGTTTTGATGGTATGGCCTATGTTCTTACAGGTCTTTTTATAATTTTTTGCACGCTTGTTTTTCCCTTTCTTTCTCATTTAAAGCGTTTTTACTTGTATCAATCCTTTATGAAGTTTCTACTTTGGCTTGCAAAAACGGTTCTAGGCCTAAAATATCAAGTTTTAGACAAACAGTACTTAGAAGAAACTGCCAAAAACGGCCCCTGCATCCTTGCCTGCAAACATCAATCTGTTTGGGAAACACTTGTGGTGTCGAGTTTTTTAAAAGATTTCACCATCGTATTAAAAAAAGAACTGAAAAATATTCCTTTATATGGACTTTTTCTAAAAAATCTTGACATGATTTTTATAGATCGTCAGGCTCGATCCCAAGCCGTCAAAAACCTTATTATTCAGGGTCGTCAGGCTTTTAAAGCAAAAAAATCGATTATTATTTTTCCAGAAGGAACACGTTCTATACCAGGCACTGTAACAACTTATCACCCGGGGATTGCCTTGTTATACCAAGATTTAAAAATCCCTGTTGTCCCCATAGCGCTAAACTCAGGCCTGTTTTGGGGACGTCGTTCCATGGTGAAAAAATCGGGTTTAATCACGCTGCAATTTCTTCCTCCCATTCAGCCAGGATTAGATCGAAATGAGTTTATGAACAGGCTTCAAGACAACCTTGAAACAGCTTGCCAAAAATTGAATGAATCGGTTCAAAAGACAGATTAATTTTTTGATTGTAACTCGGGCTTGTACAAAAAAAGCCTTTACATTAGAGTACCCTTGAAAAAACATAAATAGGATTTAAAAATGTCTGCTTTTGAACCTTTAATTGTCATTCCTTCTCGCTTGGCTTCCGTGCGCCTGGAACGTAAACCCCTGGAACTTATTGAAGGGGAGCCCATGATCGTCCACGTTATGCAAAGAGCTGTCGAGGCACAGATGGGCCCTGTCGTCGTCGCCTGTTGCGGGCCAGAAATTGCAGACGTGGTTGAAAAAAAAGGTGGTGTGGCGATTGTAACGGACCCCAATTTACCCTCAGGAACAGACAGAATATGGGCTGCTGTAGAAAGTCTTTCTGAAAACCTTCAGCCTGATATTATTGTTAACTTGCAAGGCGACCTACCGAACATCAATGTTGAAACATTACGGGCTGTATTACGCCCTTTGGAAAACCCCGAGGTTGATATTTCAACCGTAGCTTCTGTTATCAAAAATCCAGAAGAAATTACCAATCCCAACGTGGTTAAAATTGCTCTAGCCAAAGAAACAGAACATCGGGGGCGAGGTCTTTATTTTTCACGTCAGGCGATTCCGTTTGAGGCGCCAACTTATTATCATCATATTGGGGTTTATGCTTATCGCTATAAAGCCTTAAAACGTTTTGTATCTTTACCTGCTTCTCCCCTGGAGAAAGCAGAACGTTTAGAACAACTGCGTGCCTTAGAAGACGGTATGAGAATCGATGTCGAGCTTGTTGAGACCATTCCCCAAAGCGTTGATACCCTGTCTGATCTCAACTCTGTTAGGGCTTGGTTCCAAAATCAAAGAGCTGTTTAAATAATGCGAATTCTTTTTTGTGGGGATGTAGTAGGACGAAGTGGACGAGAGGCTGTTCAACGTTACGTCCCCTTATTGCGTCAAAGGCTTAACTTAGACTGTGTGATTGTCAATGGCGAAAACGCCGCCAGCGGATTTGGTATTACATCTTCTATTTGCCAAGACTTTTATAAGATTGGTGTCGATGTCATCACAACGGGAAACCACATTTGGGACCAGCGAGAGATGATGGGCTCGATCGACAAAGACAAACGTTTATTACGTCCCATAAATTATCCTGCAACAACGCCAGGGCAAGGTTATTATCTCCATACAACTGCCAAAGGGAAAACAGTTCTGATCATCAATGCCATGGCCCGTTTGTTTATGGAACCGCTGGAGAATCCGTTCTCTGCCGTCGATCAAATTCTTAAAAAATATCGGATGCCTGATCACGTTCACGCGATTGTTTTAGATTTTCATGGTGAAGCAACTTCAGAAAAAATGGCAATGGGGCATTTTTGCGATGGCCGAGTCAGTCTGGTGGTAGGCACCCATACTCATGTCCCCACCGCCGATCATCAAATTTTTCCAGGGGGAACAGCCTACCAAAGTGATGTAGGAATGTGTGGTGACTATCGTTCAGTAGTAGGAATGGATAAGGATATTCCCATCTATAAATTTACACGTCAACTCCCCCCTCCTGAAAGAATGAAACCAGCCCAGGGGGAAGCCACCCTGTGTGGTATTCTTGTCGTTGTCAAAGAGGAAAGTGGTTTGGCTGAAGGTCTTTACCCCATTCGGTTAGGAGGTAGTTTAGAGCAAACCTCCCTCGATATTTTAGAATCTTACCTCTAGTTTAAGGCTGAAATTATGAACAGTTCTATGTTTTTGAATCGATCCACTATAACCCGCTAAAACCTTTAGGTTCGTTTTTGTATTCAAAACCGAACCATAGGCGGTTAAATAGGTTGTATGCCGCCCAGTTCCCTCTTGATTAATCGCAAAACCACTTTTGGGACCGTTAACGGTGTAAAGAGTCTCTTGGGTTGTGTTACCAGCCATTTCATAGCCATGTTCCCAAACCCCCGTCAGTTTGATCTCGTAATTTCCCTTAACCCACTGTTTACGATATCCCAATCCTCCGTAAATTTCTTGTGACGAGTCTTTTCTCTCAGCAAAAATACGGTTTTTAAGCCCTGCGTTTCTTTCCTGATAACGGTTGCGCTTACTTTCTGCCAAAGTTAACCCAAGATTTGGCCTGATAGACGATTTATTCTTAAACTTAAACTGGTAAGATGTTTCTAAATTCGCAGACAAAGTCCGTGAATGATAGTTAGAAAGCGCTAAAT
>JAJZHT010000001.1 GCA_021804455.1 Pseudomonadota bacterium
AACAGCCATTCAACAGGCCCAACAAAACTCGCGTCGGTATGCTAAACGCCAAATAACATGGTTTCGTCATCAAATTCCTAAAAAGTTGGTGATTGAAACACCGAATATCGATACACTGTGGTCACATATTTTATCATCTGCTTAAGACCATGAATCGAACAAAGGCTGTTTTCATTGTTAGTATGTTACTGACTGTTGTCATCATCTTGGGCTGGTCCTTGATAGGAAAGTCTAGACAGTCTCTTGGTCCTTCCATCAATAATGCTACTTTACCTCTTCCCGCGCAACAGGCCCTTACTACAGATCAAGCCAGCTTAGTAGAATATCAAGTTTCCCCTCAAGATCCTTATTTTCATGGGCCTTGTCCTATTGATTCTGCAATTTTGAATGATATTCGCCAGAGGACTTTGCCCATTGGTTTTGAGAATGAAAAAGGCACAAGACAATGGGAATCTATCAGTAAAAATCTGGAGGAGAAACGATCCATTGACTCTTTTAAAAAGAATCTTAGAGATTTCTTGTTGGTTTTAATAAAATTGCAGCATCCACAAAGTTACCGGTTGATGGGCAACTCTGAAGGTGGTGATATGATTGCCTACGCACGGGTCGCCATTTGTGATGAGATTGCGATTGCCCATCATCATATTAAGGGAGGAATTGACCCCTCTATTGGCCAAGATTACTGTGAAAATAATAATCTTGTCCCTTCAAAGCAGGATCGAATTTTGTTCGAAACTTTTTATCGGTCTTGCCGGTTGACAGCATCCAATGCTTTCCGCTTTGGTCCTGTTTTATTGACTCGTTCTGCCTTTTATCCTTCAAAGCAGGATTTAAGCCTTATTTTAAAAGCTTTAGATCTGGACCCTAAAAGACCTAACGAAGCTGTCTGCACCTATAAAAACCGCTAATTTCACACAAGGATATCTATGGATTGGGATAAGCTCAGGATTTTTCATACCGTTGCTGAAGTTAGAAATTTAACTCACGCAGGGACTGTTTTAAATCTTAGTCAGTCGGCTGTGAGTCGTCAAATCAGTGCTTTGGAGAAAGGTTTGAACATTACTCTGTTCACTCGACATGCACGGGGTCTTGTCTTAACAGCCGAGGGAGAAATTCTTTTTAAAACCACCCGCAGTGTTTTGGCACAAATTTCTTCCACAACCTCACAATTGGTAGAAAGTTGCGGTCATCTCTCAGGAAGTCTAAAGGTATCGGCAACAGTAGCTCTTGGATCTGTATGGTTAGCACCACGACTTTCGACATTTTGCAAAACTTATCCAGACCTTAGTGTCCAAATGATTCTGACCGATGATGACGTCGATTTTGCCATGAGAGAGGCTGACGTTGCTCTGCAATTTGGGATGCATCCTACCGATAACCATTTGATCCAAGAACCTCTTTTTGAGTATCAATTAAAAATTTATGCCAGCCCTGAATACTTAGAAACTCATCAGGCTCCCCAAAGCCCTGAAGACCTGGATCATCATCGATTAATTGTATTTGGCACCCACGCGACAGCCCCTGTTGAAAATGTAAATTGGCTACTTCGACTGGGAACGAAACCAGGCGTCGTACGGGAGCCATCCCTTGTCATCAACAGTGCTTATGGCATTTTACAAAGTGTTAAAAATGGTCTTGGAATTGCCAGTCTAGCCGATTTTATTGCCAAAGATCACCCCGATTTGATTGAGGTTCTCCCTGATTTTCCTTTCCCCGTGATACAAACTTTTTTAACTTACCCTAAACAATTGGCTAACTCAAAACGGGTTATTGCCTTTCAAAAATTTATCAAGGAGCAAACGATTCAATAGCCTGTTGAAGGGCTTCTACCACTTGTTGTACTTCCCCTAAAGTTAAGGAGGGATAAACAGGCAGACGCAGGACTCTGTCGGCTGTTTGTTCTGTAATTACCAGAGATCCATGGGTTTTGGCCAAAGTTCTACCCGCACTCGAATCGTGCATGGGAACATAATGGGCTGACGTTTGAATGCCCTGATTTCTTAAGGATTCAAGAACATGGTTACGAAGAGTCCCATCAGGTAATAAAATTGCATATAAATGGGCATTATGTTGGCAATCAGAGGGTACGATGGGGCGACGTAATTTCCCTTTTTCCTCTAAAGTCTGAAGCCCTTGATGATAGGAACGCCAAACTTCCAACCTTTTTTCTGTGATTTCCTTTGCAAAAGGGAGTTGCGCCCAAAGAAAAGCGGCTGTAATTTCACTGGGAAGGTATGAAGATCCTATATCAACCCAGCTATATTTATCGACTTCACCGAGCAAAAATTTCTTCCGATTGGTGCCTTTTTCCCAAATGATTTCAGCTCTTTCCAAAAAGCGCCGATCCTTCACAAACAAGGCACCACCCTCCCCGGAAATAATATTTTTTGTTCCATGAAAGCTGATGGCGGATAAATGCCCCATCGATCCCAAAGGTTTACCCTTGTAAAAAGATTCAATTCCTTGGGCAGCATCTTCAATGACAATCAAACCATGATCGTTAGCAAGGCTTAAAATTGTATCCATTTCACAAGAAACTCCAGCATAGTGGACACAAACAATGGCTTTGGTCCGTGGCGTAATAGCCTCAAGGATTTTGGTTTCATCGATGTTAAATGTATCCGCACGAATATCAACAAAGACGGGAATTCCACCTCTTAAAACAAAGGCGTTTGCCGTGGATACGAAAGTATAAGATGGCATAATAATTTCATCACCTGGCTGAATATCAGCCAAAATGGCGCTCATCTCTAGGGCGGCTGTACAGGAATTCGTCAAAAGTGCTTTTGAACACCCTATCTTTTTCTCAAGTGCTTGATGGCATTTTTTTGTAAAAAGGCCATTTCCATGAAGATTGGGCTGGCTTAAAGCCTGTTGAATGAACTCCAGCTCTTTACCACATAAAGAGGGCTTATTAAAAGGGATCGAAATTATATCTGACACGTCAATAACCTGAGGTATGCTCTAACAAATTACCCTAGTTGTGCCATTAAAAGGCCCATCCCGCCAATAAAAAAGAAGATGGGCTTCTTTTCACTTTGATTTGTGATTAGGATCTATCCAACCTATATGGCCGTCACCTCTTTTGTAAACAACATTGAATTGGTTATTGGACGCATTCTTAAAGAACAAGACAGGCGACTCCGAAAGGTCCATTTGCATCACAGCTTCCCCCACCGAAAGCGTAGGAATGGTGCTGTCCATCTCTGCAATAATGAGAGGCGAATCCTCTCCTTTATCCTCTTCGGTAGAGCTGAGAATATATTGTTGAGCTGTCAATAAATCCATGCTTTCATCACGGTGACGTTTCTTATTTCGGAGACGAGTTTTATAACGTTTAATCCTGGTTTCCAATTTCTGAAGAGCTAAAGACACACTTCGATAAGCATCCTCATCTTGACCATGACAATGAATGACGAAATTACGGCTGATATGAACTGCAATATCGCATTTGAAGTTGTGATGGTCTTTTGAAAAGATAACGTGAGCTTCTAAAATCTCCCCCATATAAGTTTCAACAATTTGTCGCAATTCTTGTTCTGTAAATTGGCGTAAGCTTTCGCCCACCTCTATATTTTTTCCACTCACAATTACTGGCATTATTACCCTCTTAGGCCTAAAATTTTATAATTTCTTTTTTTATTCATCCTTGATCTTATACCACAAACTGTCCTTAAACAGTTAAAATTTATCGTACAATTAACCAAAATCTCAAAAATTTATGCTGTAAAATACACCTAAAATACGCTTTAGAACTAAGATACTTTCAAAAGAGGCGTACAAAATAAAGGTTCACCCAAGAGAACTTTTCCTGAGAATTTTATTTTAAAGGAATGGACTTTGTTAACCAAGATTAATGAAAAGTTAATTTTGGTTAACAAAGAATGACGGCTCATTTTGTATCAATCGACTCTCTCGTCCCGTGCTTCGCAGAGCAAACGCATCGAAGCAATCTTGGCAAAGAAAGCTTTGGTTTTTTTAGAGGATTTCCGTTGTTGAGATTTTCTAAAAGGAGCTTGCTCAACCCTCAGAAAACCTCCTGGTGAAAGTTCAATGCGTTTACTTTGTGTGTTTCATGATCTCCGTGACTTTTTTGCAATACTTAACAGTTGCACGCTTTACTCTTTTGCTATGGATTCAGGTATGTCCGCTTTTTTAGGCTGAGCCGGCCTCTTAAGCCTTGTTTAATTTTAAATTAAACTTTATTATATTTTTACATATAAGTGTTATTGGATTTTTCAAATGATTCAGAAAACCGCAGGCTATTTTTTAAAAAGAACCACAAGGGTTGGTTTGGCTTTTTTCTGCGCTGTAAACTTTTTCAATCTGACAATCGGTACGCTAGAAAGCTCGGAAACCGTAAATATTCTGGAACTTGATGGGGGTGGGTCAAGAACTCTTTTGGGATTAAGTTTTCTTAAATACCTTAAACAGGCAACAAATGAAGATGTACCCAGGCGATTTAAAGTAGCTGGTGGATCGTCAGGCGGGGCTATTATCGGGGCAGGTTTAACTTTGCCCAATGATTCGTCTCCTTCACTTCCAAAATACACCGCAGATACCTTGTGGGATCTTTTTATCCAACAACGACAAAATTTGTTCTCTTCCAATACAAATGCAATTCCAGGTATCACACCTCTTTACAGCAATACAACTTTAACCGCTGCAGCAACCGCTTGTTATGGTGAGGCCCTTTTTAGTTCCGCCCTTGTTAATACGGTTACAGTGTCTATTAATACAACCAATTCAGCTGTTACACTTTTTAAAAGTTGGGATTCACCAAGCGATCTCAAAACGACGGATGCCGTTTTAGCCTCTGTAGCTCTTCCTATCTTTTTTGCTCCCCAAACCATTTCTGGCAGTTCAGACAGCTTTATTGATGGATCCCTTGTAACGAACAATTCGACGCTCTTTTTGTTAGAGGAGGCCAAGAAACTTTATCCCCAGGCTAATTTCAATATTTTATCTTTGGGGCCAGGAAAGTACCAAACGTCTTTCTTGAACCAAATTTCTGCAGCGGCTCAAGACTCTAAACGGATCCCTTATCTTGCCATGGAAAATCTTTTAGAACTTCAAGATAGGACAATTGATAATAGGATTAAAAAAGACCCCAAAGTTTTGAATTATTGGAGGATTAACCCCGACATTGATGCAGATCATTTGGCAATTGATGATGTCACAGACTCAACCATTTCTTATTTGGAGGATGTGGTTAGTTCTTATACCACAGCCAATCAAGCAGACCTTCAGAATATGATTACAATCTTGAAGAACTCTTAAAACGGGTTTTTTCTAAAAAGTGTCGTTGAGCGGGATTTAACCTCAGTTTAAGGTGGACAAAGCCTTGATCATCATCACGGCGGTCCACCACCAAACCCTTTTGGTAACACCATGATAAAAGGGTGCCTTCTTGACAAGATAATGTCAAACTTTGAAGAGACGTTTCTTGCGCCTGAAAACGATGATAAATCCAGGCAAAAAGCCCCTCAATGCCAGTACCATATTGGGCTGAAATGGCCCATGCGTTGGATTGACGCGCCAATTGATTCCGTAAAATCTCGTTTTCCTGATGGGTCAACAAATCAATCTTGTTGTAAACATTAAGAATCAAGGGGGCTTTTTCTGGGTTTTGATCCACGATTCCCAGGTCGTGCAAAATGGCCTCTACATCCTGGGCTTGGGCGCTAGCATCAGGATGAGCCGCATCACGTACGTGCAGTATTAAGTCGGCAACACAAACTTCTTCTAAGGTTGCGCGAAAGGCGGCAATTAATTCTGTAGGAAGATTGGAAACAAAACCAACGGTATCCGAAAAGATAACTTCCAGACGATCTGCGTTATCAGGACCCGGGATAGAACAACGACGCATGGTAGGGTCCAAGGTTGCAAACAGCAAATTTTCAGCAAAAACGTTAGCCTGGGTTAAACGGTTAAACAAGGTTGACTTTCCAGCGTTGGTATATCCTACCAAGGCAATTACAGGTTTTTCTTGGCGTTTACGGGCTTGACGATGCAAGGATCGCATTTTTGCGATATTTTTAAGATCTTTTTCTAGTTTTAAAATCCGCTGATCAATCAGTCGTCGATCCAATTCAATTTGTGATTCTCCGGGGCCTCCTATGAATCCAAATCCTCCCCTTTGTCGTTCAAGGTGAGTCCAAGAACGTACCAAACGGCTGCGTTGATGCTTAAGGGCCGCTAATTCTACCTGCAAACGTCCTTCGGCTGTGCGGGCACGGGCACCAAAGATCTCCAAAATAAGACCTGTACGGTCAATAACCTTACATTTCCAGATTCGTTCGAGGTTACGTTGTTGAACGGGTGACAAAACGCTGTCTACAACGGCTAATTTAATGTTTAAGGCCTGAAACATTGCCTGGAGATTCTCGACATTTCCTTTCCCTATTAAAGTGGCGGGTGACAGTTTGTTCAAATAAAAGGCCTGTTGATAAACAACCCTTAATTGAATGGCTTCGGCCAGCCCCACCGCTTCCTCCAAAGCCGCCTGCTGGGTCCGTTTGACTTTTTCTAAAGGTGTGGTTGGGCGATACCAATTCAAGTGTATAACAGCCGTTGCCAGACCTGAAGCAATATTGATTTCAGGGGCAATGGCTTGGCCGGGTAAAGATTGATCATAAGACATGGTTCTGTTAGGTATGGAAATTAAGAATATTAAGGAACAAAATCCATGTTGTGTACTTTAGCCGATATTGATCGCTATAAAAACCTAAAAGATGGTAAGAACCGTTTGTTAGGAATTGACTTGGGCGATAAGACTGTAGGTTTGAGTTTATCCGATGTTACGTGGACCATTGCAAGCCCTTATCAAACCCTAAAACGATTGTCAGATTTCCAAGCTATTACCGAATTAGAACAGATTATTCACACGTTCAAAGTGGTAGTTATGGTCATTGGCTATCCTTTGAATATGAATGGAAGCGCCGGTCCTCAAAGTGAAAAAGTCTTGAAGTTTGTCGAAAAGATGCTTCAACGTTATGACATACCCATTTTTTTATGGGATGAGCGTTTGTCAACCATGGCTGTAACCAGAACTTTGATTGAAGCTGACGTCTCCAGAAAAAAACAAAAAAAAGCTGTTGATAAGATGGCAGCCAGCTATATTTTGCAAGGAATGCTGGATTCTATACGCTCTTTTAAGGTCTAACGTGATAAAAAAGTTTAATTGTTTCTATAGAAATTTGTTAGACACTTTCAGCCTTAAGAATGCCGCAGTTTATTTGACAGTATGTTTAGAATAATCAACTTCACTGGCTGTTTGTCCCAAGGGATCACCATCTTGACCATAAGAAAAGACGACATTTTGTTTTTTAGTAATATTTAGCGATAGGATTAAACGGTCTAGTTCTTGTTGGAAACTTTGTATACGGCAAACTTCGTAGGTGATAATTTGTAACGGTATTTTAACAGCTTTTATGTTTCCCAATCGCACAATAATCATTTCATCAATATCTTCACCCAGATTCATTTTATTTTCCAGTTTGGCAGCATAACCCCCATTGGGAATAATAATCCTAACATCGGAGTGACGTAGGGTAGCCGATGTAAAGAGGTTATTGCCGATGTCACTGCTGGTATAACGTGCTGATTGGGCAAACCAACCAAAAAGCTCTGCATAATCTTCAAAGTCTGCGACTTTTGATTCTAGGATTTTGTCCATTTTAATCATCCATTCCGGTGATTTAACCCCAATGTTTTCTGTATCCCCAGGAATAGAAGTGTCTGTTGTCGGAATTTGAACGCGTCCCATACCACCAGGTTGGATAATTCTGTAATTAACAGACATGATGGACTGCCTCGTCTTTTTATGATTGGTTGCGTATTAAGGATTACACCTTTTATCGTTTCACCTTTTTTAATATTTTTCAAGTTTTACATTTAATTTTTTTTAATTTTATAAAAATTTACTTATAAGTCTTGGTGCATTATCCTAAAGCTAGTATGAAACTCGTTCTCAATTATTTTTTATGTCTTTTGATTTTTCTTGTCCTATCATTGTTGCTGCAAAACGAACTCCTATCGGCAGTTTCCAAGGAAACCTTAGTCCTTTTAAAGGAATCGAATTGGGGGGATGGGCTTTAAAAGGTTTGGGTTTATCTGATTTTACGCCTGATGAAGTCATCATGGGATGTGTTTTACAGGCTGCTCAAGGACAAGCACCCGCTCGACAGGCTGCCCACTATGCGGGCATTAATTTTTCGACCCCCTGTACCACGGTCAACAAAGTTTGTGGTTCGGGAATGCGTTCCTTGTTTATGGCCTGTGATCAGATTCGCCTTGATCACGCGAAACTTATTTTAGCAGGGGGAATGGAAAGTATGTCGAATGCCCCCTATCTTTTGGATCGTGCCCGGGCGGGTTACAGAGTGGGTCATAACATTCTGATTGATCATATGTATCGTGATGGATTGGAAGATCCCTATCACCCAAACGAGGATGGAAATTATCGATTAATGGGTACTTTTGCCGAAGATACCGCGGAACGTTATAGTTTCCATCGTACGCAGCAAGATCAATACGTTTTTGAAACGTTTAATGCCTATCAAAAAGCCTTTTCTGAGAAAAAGTTTCAATCTGAGATTGTTCCCATTTCTATTGTAGATGCAAAGGGCAATACCTTTCTTATTGCCGATGATGAGCCGCCTTCGCGGGTTAAACCAGAAAAATTTGCCGCTTTAAAGCCTGCCTTTCGCCCAAATGGCACTGTAACCGCTGCAACTTCTTCTTCTTTGTCGGATGGTGCTGCGGCGATTGCTTTTGCTTCCTTAGCCTATGTTCAAGAAAAAAATCTGACTCCTTTGGCACGGGTAGTGGGCTATACCACTTTTGCCCATCAACCAGAACTTTTTACCACCGCCCCTGTAGGGGTGATACAAAAGCTGTGTCATCAAGTCAAGTGGTCTCTTGATTCCGTGGATTTATTCGAGGTTAATGAGGCCTTTGCCATTGTGCCGATGGTTGTTATGAAAGACCTGGATATTCCCCGTGAAAAAATGAATGTTCATGGAGGCGCCTGCGTTATGGGCCACCCCATTGGTGCCAGCGGTGCCCGAATTGTAGTGACACTGATTCATGCTTTAAAACAGAGGAGTCTTAAAAGAGGAATTGCGGCAATCTGTATTGGCGGAGGGGAAGCGACCGCCCTAGCGATTGAAATGATGGAAGGATAACTGCCTCTAAAATGGATGTGTGGAGCTTCAACGTAACAAATTTCGGTGAGCTTAGAACAAAAAAGAGTTTTTAAATTTTTGGTTTTTTGTGCAAGAAAAAATTAAGTGGTTACGGTTGATTCGTACAGAAGGTATTGGACCTGTTCGGTTTTGGCAATTGTTGCGCCAGCACAAGACAGTGGATCGTGTTTTGGCCACCTTAGATTGTCCTTATCCTTATGAAAAGGCTTGTGAAGAAATTGACCTCCATCATAAGCAAGGGTTTCAGCTGTTAGCAGCCTTTGAACCTTGTTTTCCCGCCCTTTTGAAGCAGCACAAGGATTGCCCGCCCCTGTTAAGTCTTTACGGAAATCCAGAGTTTCTAAGCCGCCCCATGATAGCCATTGTAGGGGCAAGGAACGCCTCGTTTGGCGGACGACAAATCAGCCTGCAACTAGCCAACGATTTGGGACATGCTGGTTGGATAATAATTTCTGGTTTGGCACGCGGTATTGATGAGAAGGCACATCAAGGTTCCCTTGCCACAGGAACCGTTGGAGTTTTAGCAGGAGGGATTGATTGTATTTATCCACCTGAGCACCGGTCTTTATACACTCAAATGGCCAAACAGGGAGTTGTTATCTCAGAAATGCCTTTAGGAGTATCGCCAGCAGCAGGATTGTTCCCTCGTCGTAATCGTTTGATTGCTGGGCTTAGTCAGGCCGTGGTGGTTATTGAGGCTGCCGTTCAATCAGGTTCTCTTATCACAGCTGATTATGCTTTGAATCAAGGAAAGGAAATTTTCGTAATTCCAGGTTCTCCCCTCGATCCTCGTTGTTCTGGATCGAACAAATTAATTAAGCAAGGAGCGTTTCTGGTTGAGTCAGCTCAAGACATCCTTGATGTTTTGGGAAAGCCTCAGGTTCAAGAACACCCCTGTTCTTTTTTACCCACGACTTCGTTGGATCAAGGGAGGTTTGATACAATTCAAGCTTTCGATAAACCTTTAACGGATAAGAATCTTAAGGAGCAACTGCTTATAGATTTAAGCCCAACAGCTGTTGAAATTGAAAATTTATTAACATCTTATCCTTACCCCCCCTCTGTTATTTTGGGGTTATTATCCGAACTTGAGTTGGAAGGACGTATCCAAAGACATCCCGGGCAACTGGTCAGCCTGATTCAAGCAACTTCCTCTTAATCAAGAATTCTAGAGAAGATTTTGAAGAAGCGGATTGTAAAAAAAATCTCAAAATTAACGTTTTGGTAAGGGTTTTGGCTGTAAGATAAAGATCTAACCTAGGTGATAAAGAAACCTCTTTTTGAAACAAGAAAAAAGAGGCAAAGGAATGAGTGTTGCCCACCGTTTTTGTAAGAAGGTGGGTGTAGCCCCCCTCCCGTTTAGGGAGGCAGTGGGCGGGGGGTGGCAAAAAAATGAAATTAACTTTTTGTTAATTTGGATTAAAAAAAGGTTAACCAAGCAAAACGCGTAGGCTTTTTTGTTCTGTCTAAGTTTTACAACCCTTTCCACTCTACAATCCGTAAGCCATAAAGATTCTGCATCCTGCGTGGATTTTATAGCTCAATCCCTAAAATACTACCAGCATCTGATTTCCTGATTTTCGTTACTTATTGACTTTCTATAAACTCTCTTTACGAAAATCCCTTTTTGAAATAGGGGCTTTTTTAGCCTTGAGGGTTTAACGGAAATAGCTGATATAATTACAAAGATTTTTTATGCTTACTTTGAAATCGTTTCCCCCCCCCATCTTTAATAATTTGAGAGGGTCGGCTTAGGGATAAAGCCTCATCCGGAACATCTTGAGTAATTACGCTGCCCGCTGCTATAAGGCTTTCATGACCAATACTTAAAGGGGCAATCAGGGAACTGTTCGCCCCAATCATAGCTTTATCACCAATGGTTGTTTTAAATTTTTTAAAACCGTTATAGTTGCATGTCACCACGCCTGCTCCAATATTCGTTTGGTCTCCGACAGTAGCATCTCCTAAATAGGCCAGATGTTTGGCTTTTGTCTTTTTACCAAGGGTACTGCCTTTGACTTCAACAAAGTTTCCAACCATGGCTCCCTGTCGTAACCGACTGTTCCCCCGGATATGGGCAAAAGGGCCAACGCAAGCTGTGGATTCAACAATTGTGTTCTCCAAATGGCAAAAGGGCAAGATAGTGACCTGGGGTTCCAGTTGCACACCAGGACCAAAGGTCACAAACGGACCAATACGACAATCCGTTCCAATCTTTGTATCATGATGAAGAATAATGGTTTCGGGCTGGAAAAGAGTCACTCCTTGGTTCATCAAATTTTCTCGCCACTGATTTTGCAGAATTTCCTCAGCTTGACTTAAATCCTGGCGGGTATTAATGCCATGAAATTCTTGGGCACTCGCAGGCTGCATCTTTAAGGAATAACCCTGTCGATACGCCAATTCGACCAAATCGGTTAAATAATATTCTTGGGCTTGGTTATGGGCTGCTATTTGGGGTAGTAATTTCCTTAATAAGGCTACAGAAATTTTATAAACACCACTGTTGGCCCAAGGTATCTGCTTCTGCTCAGGGGTTGCATCTTTATATTCAACAATAGCTTGGGGGCATTGATACTCATCGGTCATAATACGACCATAGCTTTGCTCAAAATGGTCCAAAAGAAATCCAATAACCGTTAAATCCGCCGACGATTGTTTCAGCGTTTGTAATGTTTGGGATGTTAAAAGAGGAGTATCCCCACACAGGATTATCACGTGTTGAATGTCGGGTGTCAGGTGGTTAAGGGCAACATGAACAGCATCTGCCGTTCCCTTGGGCGGGTTTTGAACAACCGATGGAATATCTTTAAAAAGAGGTGAATCTTTTAATTCAGGGGACAACACCATCAAAATTTGATCAGGATGAAGGCTTGAGACCGCCTCCAAAGTATAAGAGACAACAGGCTTTCCCCCTAGAAGATGCAAAACCTTAGGGATCGAGGATTTCATACGCTTCCCTTGGCCTGCTGCTAAAATGATTACGCCGATCATTAAGGTCTCTTTAACAGAATAAGTTTTATTATGAGGTTGAGTTCAGCAAACAAGAGACCAAAATGCAAGATTTTCGTCAAGAAACCGATTCTATGGGGCCTATTCTGGTAAAAAATGATTGTTATTGGGGGGCTCAAACGCAACGTTCTCTTCAGTTTTTTAATATTGGCCAAGAAAAAATGCCAAAATTGGTTATTGATGGTTTGGTTTTAATAAAAAAAGCTGCCGCGTTTGCCAATCAATCTCTCGGTCACCTAAAACCAGAATACGCAAAGGCAATTATACAAGCGTGTGATGAAATCTTGCAGGAGCAATGGGATAACCAGTTTCCTTTAAAGGTTTGGCAAACGGGTTCGGGAACCCAAACCCACATGAACGTGAATGAGGTGATTGCGAATCGGGCTAACCAAATTTTAGGATGGCCCCTGGGAACTAAAAATCCCATCCATCCTAACGATCACGTTAATTACGGTCAGTCCACCAATGACAGTTTTCCAACCGCTATGCATATTGCTGCTGTTCAAGCCCTTCATAATTCCTTATTCCCCACTTTAAAAACCTTTCATCAGGTTCTTCTTGATAAAGTCCGCGATTTTAAAAAAATTGTAAAAGTAGGACGAACGCATGGTCAAGATGCCGTTCCTCTAACCTTAGGCCAAGAATTTTCGGCGTTTGCCAAACAAATAGGAGATTCCATTCAACGTTTGGAAAAATGTTTGCCAGGCCTTTATTCTCTTGCCCAGGGAGGGACAGCCGTAGGCACGGGCTTAAATTGTTCTTCAGGCTTTGTGGAACTTTTTATCATCGAGCTGAATCGACTCACAAAGTTACCTTTCTTAAGTGCCGTTAATAAATTTGAGGCTTTAGCCAGTCATGATAGCCTTGTAGAATTGTCTGGATCTTTAAATACTCTTGCTGTTAGCTGTATGAAAATTGCCAATGACATTCGTTGGCTATCCTCAGGTCCGCGATGTGGTTTGCAGGAGATACAGTTACCGCAAAACGAACCAGGTTCTTCAATAATGCCCGGAAAAGTCAATCCCACCCAGGCCGAGGCTTTATCCATGGTTTGTTGTCAAGTGATGGGAAATCACGCAACCATAACGATTGCTGGCAGCCAGGGATCTTTTCAGTTGAATGTTTTTAAACCTGTTATTATTTACAACCTGTTGCAATCGATTCAACTGTTGGCGGAATCTTGTTCCAGCTTTACAGAACATTGTTTAAGGGGACTTGTTCCTAATTTAGATCAATTGCACCATAACGTTGATGTCTGCCTGATGTTGGCAACAGCCTTAACTCCTTTGGTGGGGTACGACAAAACTGCACAACTGGTGCATCAGGCTTTTCTTGAAAAGAAAACACTAAAAGAGGTAGTGGTTGAAGCAAAAATTATGACGGAGGAAGAGTACAAACGTTTTCAAAGCCAACAACTGAACAGTTTGTTCTGATTTTAATTATTAAATCACTCCATTCGCTGGGACATGTTTTTGGATTACAAAACCATCGCCAAAGATCAGGATCATCATACGTTAGCAAAACAGCATAACGTTTTTGATCGTCATCAGATAATTGTGAAAACTCTTTTTCAACAAAAGTTCCCAAAATCCAATCCAGTTCTCGCATACCACGATGGGTGCTTTTATATAATATTATTTTATTAAAATTAATTTTATATTTGTCCATAAACTTAGCACAATACAAAAAAAACGCCTTGTCAAGGGTAGCCAGTCAATCAGAATGAAAAATAAAAGATCCTATTTTACGACTGAATTACCAGGATTTACCCTAATTGAACTAGCCATTGTTTTATTGGTTATGGGCATGATTGCGGGGGCTGTTTTTAAAGGGCAGGATCTGATTGAATCAGCCCGTATCCGTTCCGTTGTGAATGATTTCAATCGGTTTCGATTGGCGGTGGTTATGTACCAAGAAACGTATGGTATGTTACCAGGGGACGATAGCCGTGCTTCGGTTCATTTGGGTAGTAGCGTGACCAGTGGCAATGGTAACGGTATCATCGATAAACAAGAACAAGACGCTTTTTGGGATCATCTTCATAAGTCTGGGAATCTAAATTCTCCAACATCTCCCAGCTCTAAAATGGGGGGACGTTATACCGCGGTTTATCAACCCACGGAACAGTTACCAGGCCATTGGTTTCAATTAGGGAAAGAAAATGGTTCAACAACAAACGGTCCTCTTTTAACACCTAAACAAGCTCAATACCTAAAAAGTAAAGCCGAAGAAGGGGGCAACTTAAACCCCACCCAAGGAACGATACGTTTCATAGAGGGAGAGGGCGTTACCAAGGGACAATGTGTGCGGGAAAATCATTTAAATTTAGAGGTCGATTCGCCTGTTTGTATTGTTTTAGCCTCGTTTTAAGAATTCTTTTTAAGGAATGGCTACATCCACTCGCTTAACCGAGGCTGAAACCGAATAACGGGTCTCAAACTGTAAGGAAGTTCCGTTTCCAATTTTCGCTATATTAGGCTTATAAACCCATTCTAAATAGAGACAATCCCCCCCAGTATTCGGGGCAGCAGGATTATCTTTACAATCGCTCCAAACACTGATTCTTAAGACCGGGGTATCCAAAAGAATAGGATTGGGATTCAAGATCTGCCCTGTGACAATTAATGTTTGGCTGTCATCATCGGGTGATGCTGAAGGAACAAGGTTATAGCTGACGTTTTGCAGCACAAAGGGTTGTAAAACAACCCTCTCTGTGTCAAAAACTTTTCCCCATAATAACAACAAAGGTTGTTTATAAAGATATCCAACCCCTACCAGACTCAGTAAAACAATCGAAGCACTGACAAAACTTAACCACCTCGTTTTTTTGGGGTAAGAAAACGGATCCCTTGGAAATGTTTTTTCTATGGCAGGAGAAAGGCTTTTAATTTCTGGCCCTTTTTCAGCTGGAGGAACAGAACACCACCAAGCATGGCTGCACGCTCCGCAAGAAAGCCACCAGCCAACAGTTGGAGGTGTTCGATCGTTCATAACTTGAGGGGAAGTTAGAATTTCAGGGGTTAAAAGATAGGCCTTTGAACAACGGGGGCAGTTAACAATCACGATAATGAAAATTTCATAAAATTCTTAGCTATAACTATAATGAAAAAAGAAAACAATTAAAAATAATTTAATTATTTTTGCTTAAACTGGACGAACAAAGGAAGGTTCGTTTATGAAATCATTAGAAAACATGAAATCTTTTATAAACCGTTATTATCTAATGAACATAACGGGTTTCCTAACATTTCTTATTATTTTGGGAGTCTGGCAATATTATAAATTTCACCGTGGAATGGACGTAAAGGAAGAGCCCATTCCTGTGTCTGTTTATAAAGTTACCCAAGAAGATTTAGAAAGGCAACTGGAGTTAGTGGGATCTGTTTATCCTTATGAAACCGTAAAGGTTCATCCTCGTCTTGATTCTCAGATAACAAAAATCAATTTTCATCATGGGGATTGGGTCGAGAAAGATCAGGTATTATTTGAACTGGATGATCGTCTTTTAAAAGCTCAACTGTCTCAGCAACAGGCCATTTTGCAACGCGATAAGGCCGAATTGGATAGAGCCAAACAAAAATACGAGCGGGATAAAAAACTCTCTAAAAAGGGGATCACCAGCACAGAACAACTCGAAACTTCCAGACAATCTTATGAAGCAAGTGTTGCAACGGTTCAGGCTGACGAAGCTCAAATAGACTCTACGAAAACGCAATTGGATTATACGATCCTTCGATCTCCTATCCAAGGTCGCGCGGGAACCATTAACCTAACGGTTGGCAACGTTGTCAAAACAACCGATATCCAGCCGTTGGTTACAATCAATACACTTAAACCCATTCAAGTACAGGTGTCTATCCCCCAAGATTCTTACCAAGAACTAAGAACTGCTCAAAATGAAGGGCCTATAAAAATGGTTGTTTTTAATGAAAAGAAAGAACCCTTGGAGACTGGGGTTTTGGAATATCGTGAAAATACCCTTGATGAACAAACACGAACCCTTGTCGTACGTGGCATCTTTGCAAATAAAGAGGAGACGCTTTGGCCGCAAATGTTTGTTGATGTTTTATTAGTTTTGGGAGTGGATAAAGGTGTTTTAACCGTACCTTTGGTGGCGGTCCAAAATGGTCAGAAAGGGCCCTATATTTTTATTGTTAAGAATTATCGTGCTTATAAAAAGGACGTGAGAATCCTTCGTATTCAAAAAGACAAGGCGATTCTTGAAGGTGAACTTCAAGAGGGAGACTGGGTTGTCACGGATGGAGTTTTCCGTCTTAACGAAGGGAGCCTTGTTTCTCTATATGAAGCGAAAACTCCATCCGATTCCTCTTATCAAAAGGGCTCTTCATGATTCTCTCAGAATTTTGCATTAAAAGACCTGTTTTTACCTGCCTGTTAATGGTCGCTATTTTCGTTATGGGAGTTCTTGGATATCGAACGCTAGCCGTTAGCGCTTTACCCAGTGTTGATTTTCCAACCCTGCAAGTCACTGTCAATTTGCCAGGGGCGAGTCCTGAAACTATGGCAACGACGGTTGCCAAACCACTGGAACAACAATTTTCCACCCTTGCGGGGTTATCCAGCATGACTTCAACAAGTTATTTGGGCACAACGCAAATCACATTGCAGTTTGATTTAAATCGTGATTTGGATGGTGCTGCCCTGGACGTACAATCAGCCATTACGACAGCCCAACCAAAACTTCCCAAACAACTGCCAGGTCCTCCCAGTTTTCAAAAGGTTAACCCTGCGGATCAACCTATTTTATATATAGCCGTTTCATCAGAGACTTTGCCCACTTTTCAAGTTAATGAATACGCCGATGCTTTAATGGCTCAAAGAATCTCGACCTTACCTGGGGTTGCTCAGGTGCTCATTTATGGCGTCCAGAAATATGCTGTTCGGGTCAGAGTCAATCCAGAGGTTTTAGCTTCTCGTAATTTAGTTCTTGAGGATGTTGCCAAGGTGCTTGCGGAGGTAACCTCTATCACTCCCGCAGGCGTTATCAGCGGACAACAACAATTGCTGAACCTAGAGGTGGTAGGACAGCCACAGCACGCCCAGGATTTTAAGTCGTTAATTGTATCGTGGCATAATAATGCCGCAGTACGATTGCAAGATGTTGCAACGGTTGAAGATTCTGTTCAGGATAAAAGAGCCCTTGGGTTTTTAAACCAAAAAAAAGCTATTGTTTTGGCTATTCAACGACAACCCAATGCGAATACGGTTGAGGTTGTGGATAGTATTCGCAATTTACTGCCAACCTTTCGTACCCAAATCCCCCCTTCTGTTGAGATGACACCTTTGTTTGATCGATCCCTCTCGGTTCGTGATTCCATTCATGACGTGGAGGTTACCTTAAAATTAACCATCTTTTTAGTCATTTTGGTGATCTTTCTTTTTTTGCGAAAAGTATCAGCTACGGTTATCCCGGCTATTACGGTTCCTTTCTCTATTTTGGCTACCTATGGTGGAATGGCGTTATTTGGGTTCAGCCTAAACAATATTTCTTTGTTGGCGTTGACATTATGCGTTGGCTTTGTCGTTGATGATGCTATTGTTATGCTAGAGAATATCATCCGTTATATCGAAAAGGGGTTGAAGCCTTTTCAGGCTGCTTTGGTGGGATCAAAAGAAATTGGTTTTACCATTCTCTCTATGACTTTTTCTTTGGTGGCGGTTTTTATTCCCGTCTTACTGATGGGCGGTGTAGTGGGACGTTTGTTTCGTGAATTTGCGGTCACCATCAGCTTTGCCATATTGGTATCTGGCTTTATTTCTTTAACACTGACACCGGTGATGGCCAGTCTTTTTTTAAAGCCAGACAAGACACAGAAAAAAACGAAACACTGGGAAACCATTTTAGAGCAAAGTTTTTTATCTTTGACACGCGGCTATCAAAAAAGCCTTCAAGTCGTTCTAAAATACCGTTTCATGGTTTTACTGCTCACCTTAATAACGGTTATGGTAACGGTTGCTTTATACCGTGTTGTGCCAAAAGGTTTTTTTCCGATTGAAGATGTGGGATTTATTTCTGCACAAACCGAAGCTGCCCAAGATATTTCCTTTGACGCCATGGTTGAAAGGCAAAAACAGGTGGTCGATTTAATACGCCAAGATCCTGCTGTTGATACCTGTTTTTCAGCCATTGGCGGAGGACGGGCACCCCTGAATACAGGACGTATCTCCTTTAGTTTGAAATCACGCAATCAACGTTCTTCCATCTTGGCCGTCATACAACGTTTACGAAAAAAAATGGTCGACCTAGAAGGGATTAAAGTTTATATGCAACCGGTTCAAAATTTGACAATTGGGACACGTTCAACAAAAGGGCTGTACCAATATACTTTGCAATCTACCGATTTAAAGGCGCTGCAAGTGTGGGGAGAAAAGATGAGGGCTGAAATGAGCAACATTCCTGGCATTGTTGATGTTTCAAGCGACTTACAATTGAACAGTTTACAAATTCAAATTGACCTTAATCGAGATAAAGCTGAAAGCATGGGCATTACCTATGATACATTAAGGAACACCCTTTATAATGCTTTTGGTGATGCTCAGGTTGGGACCCTTTATACCCCTACCAATGCTTATTACCTCACTTTAGAAGTCGGTCTTGATTATCAAAAAACAGCGGATGATTTAAAAAAGATTTATCTTCGTACAAAGGCGGGAAGTTTGGTCAAACTGGATGCTATTGCCAAACTTACCCGTAGCCCAGCATTCTTAACCATCAACCATCGCGGGCAAATGCCGTCGGCCACAATTTCCTTTAATATGACCGCTGGGGCACCTTTAGGAAATGCCATAAAATCTATCCAAGAACTGGAGAAAAAATTGATTCTTCCTGAAACAATCCTCACAACCTTTGAAGGTCAAGCGCAGGCTTTAAGCGATTCTTTATCTGGTATGATAGGGCTTTTAGTCTTATCGATTGTGGTGATTTATATTATTTTGGGAATGCTTTATGAGAATTTTGTTCATCCCTTGACGATTTTATCGGGGTTGCCATCGGCAGGAATTGGGGCGATCCTGACCCTGATGTTGTTAGGAATGGAGCTAAACATTATAGGAATTATTGGTATCGTTTTACTGATTGGTATTGTTAAAAAAAATGCCATTATGATGGTGGATTTTGCTTTGGAGGAAGAAAAACAAGGAAAAAATCCACAAGAGGCTATCTTAGAGGCCTGCCTTTTACGATTTAGGCCTATCATGATGACAACCCTAGCAGCCATTTTGGGAACTTTGCCTATTGCTTTAGGAATTGGCGCTGGTTCAGAACTCAGGCAACCTTTGGGCATTGCCGTTGTAGGTGGATTACTAACATCCCAACTGTTAACCCTTTACATCACGCCTGTTATTTATTTGTATCTGGATAAGTGGTCAAAAAAGTTGTCATTTAAAGCAACTTAACACAGGGGTGCCCATTTTTGAAAAAATCTTTCAACATTAACGTTTTGGTAAGGATTTTCAGAACAAACACATTTAAAAAAGCCCTTTTGGGAGAAATTTGTTCTTTAGGAAGGGGCTTAAATTCGTAGGAACTTCCCAATAACTGTTCTGGCCTTATTGACTCCTCCGCTAAATGCCAATGGAATAAATAAGACAAAGGCTCAATATACAAAGAGATATCCGTACTATAGAAACTTGGACAACAAGGTTTGTGAACTCTTTCAACCCCAGTCTTGCAAAAACAAAAAAGCCTCCTTATGAATGGAATCAGTCTTTTTAAAAGTGATTAAAAAAGCAGTCATGAAATCTCTTACACAAGATAACCTTCTTCCTGTCGCTGAATTCCTGACCATCCGTGACCAAAAACGAAAGGACCTATTGGAGATCAAAAAAAAACGGCGCGTGATGGTGGGGCCTGATATCACGTTTTACTTTGAAAATTATGATACTCTTTGGTGGCAAATACAGGAGATGCTTCGCATCGAAGGAGGAGGAGAAGAGCAAATGCGGGAAGAATTGGCCGCTTATGCCCCTTTAGTCCCCCAGGTTTATGAGGATGGGCGCTGTGAATTGGTTGCAACCATGATGATTGAAATCGATGATTTGATCCGGCGCAAGGTTATGCTGCAACAATGGTCAGGGATTGAACGCTACGTTTATTTGGATTTAGGTGATGGTCAGGTTCAAGCTATCGCCGATGATGATATTGACCGCACGGCTGAGGATGGTAAAACCTCCTCTGTTCATTTTCTTCGCTTTACGTTATCCAAGGCTCAAAGCCAACGGTTTTGCGCCTACGACCATGAAATCTTTTTGGGGATTCATCACCCCTATTATTCTCATCAAATAGGCCTTAGCTTGCCTGTTCGTAAATCCCTAGCTCTCGATTGGATTTAACAGAATGAAGCTGATTGTTGCAAACTGGAAAATGAATGGATCCCTTGAATTGTTGCGCCAGTGCCTTGAAAGTTGGCAATCAAAGAGTTTGTTTCATACAGGCGTTTTGTGTGCGCCCTTTGTTTTTTTACCTTATGCGGCAACACTGATCCGCCAACCTTCTTTCTTTTTAGGGGGGCAAGACTGCCATGTTGAAGCCTCAGGCGCTTTTACAGGCGATACCAGTGCTTATCACCTTTCCCAGATAGGGTGTCGATATGTGATTGTTGGTCATTCAGAACGCCGTCTATACCATCACGAAAACAATGCCATGGTCCATGCTAAAAGCCAAACAGCTTTAAAGGCAGGCCTTATTCCTATTATTTGTTTGGGCGAATCCCTTGAACAACGCCAACAGGGAAAAACTTTGGAAATTCTTTCTCAACAACTTTCAGAATCCCTTCCTATTACCCAAGCTCCCCTTTGTATAGCCTATGAGCCTTTATGGGCGATTGGTAGCGGCAAAACTCCCGCCCCAGAAGACATTCAGGAAGTGCACGCCTTTTTACGTCAAAAGATCCCCCAGCAAACTCTTTTGTATGGTGGATCGGTTACAGGGCAAAATGGTCCCTCAATCCTTAAACTTGCTAATGTTGACGGTGTTTTGGTGGGGGGAACCAGCCTTAAGATTGATGAATTTTCCTCTCTTCTGCACCAGGAAGAACTATAAATGCTTTCAGCAACAGGGAAAAAATGGGAGTTTTCACCGTTTGATGAGCGTTTAAGTCTGGCGCTTTCTCAACGGCATAACCTTCCTGAAATCATCAGTCGCCTTCTTATTAATCGAGGCATTACCCTAGAATCAGCCGAGTCTTATCTTAAACCCAGTCTTCGATCTCTTCTGCCGGATCCTTGTTGCCTTTTAGATATGGAAAAAGCCCTTTCTCGTACCAAGACCGCCCTTCAGGCAAAAGAAAAAATTGTGGTTTATGGCGATTATGATGTAGATGGAGCCTGTTCTTCAGCATTATTACGTCTTTATTTTGAGCAGATTGGACATCCAATCGACCTTTACATTCCTGACCGAATTGAAGAAGGATATGGGGCCAACAGTCAAGCTCTTGAAAGTCTTTATCACCAAGGGGCAAAAGTTGTTTTAATGGTAGACTGTGGCACCACAGCCCATGAACCTCTTGCCCACGCCCAGGCTTTGGGGTTGGATGTGATCGTTTTGGATCATCATACTGCCGAGCCTAAGTTACCCCCTACAACAGCCTTAATTAACCCTAATCGCCTTGATCAGGACACATTAACTACCCAAAAATTGGGCCGCTTGTGCGCAGCAGGAGTTACATTTTTGTTTTTGACAGCTCTCCAGAGATCCTTAAGGCAATCAGGGCAATTTGAAATGCTTACATCAGAGCCCAATTTATTACAATTCCTTGATCTGGTAGCATTGGCTACGGTTTGCGATGTGATGCCCTTAACCGATTTGAATCGAGCTTTTGTTGCACAGGGATTAAAAATTCTCCATCGTCGGCAGAATTTAGGCCTCAAAACTCTGAGCGATCTTACCAAAATTTCTGAGGTCCCCACCCCTTACCATCTGGGGTTTATTTTGGGTCCACGTATCAACGCGGGGGGACGCGTTGGCAAGGCAACCATGGGAAGCTGTTTGCTGACAACTCACGATCCCCATCAGGCTCAAACTTTAGCCATGCAACTGGATCAGTTCAATCAACAACGTCAAGACATTGAAAAAAACGTTTTGGAAGAAGCCCTTGAACAAATTGAAAAGCACAACTTGCATCATCACCCTGTGATCATGGTAAGCAAGCAGGGTTGGCATCCTGGTGTTATTGGTATCGTTGCCAGCCGGTTAAAGGAACGATACCATCGCCCTGCGTGTGTTGTGGGATTTGAAGGGGACATCGGCAAAGGGTCAGGCCGTTCTATTGCAGGCATCTGTTTAGGAACAGCTATGCATACAGCCGTTCACAAAGGATTGTTAGAAAAAGGCGGGGGGCACGCTATGGCGGCTGGCTTTACCGTTCACAAAACCCAATACCAAGTTTTTTATGATTTTCTGAACGAACGGATGAAAAACTTTCTGCGTACCTACACCCCAACCTTAAGGTTGGATGGTTATTTATCCCTACAGGCTTTAACACCTGAATTTCTCACCACTTTGCAGGGGTTAGAGCCCTATGGCCAGGGGAATCCTACTCCTCGTTTTGCTTTCCAAGACCTTACCATTCCCTTCTTGGATCCCGTGGGAGAACACCATTTTCGATGTCAACTGCGCGATCAAGCGGGAGTCCGCCTAAAGGCCATGGCCTTTCGAGCAAGAGGTACAGAACTTGGAGCCTTTCTTGAACAAGCCTATCATGAAAAGAAATTAATCCAAGTAGCAGGCACCCTTCATCTGAATTCTTGGCAAGGTGAATCCCAAATAACTCTTTTTATTGAGGATGGCTTACCACGCGCATGCTGACCAGGCCTATAAAGGAGTGCCATCCCTTGAGTTTCAAAGTGCATGAAGAGGGACACTTCATATAGAATTCAGAGCCATTTTATAAAAATCTTTTTGTTCAGAAATTAACGAATTCTTAACGATTTGAAGTTATATTCCCACCCTCCGGCCCCCGGCCGCCCAGGGGAATGTCTTCAGAATAGCCGAAAGAGGGTTAATTTCTTCTTAATATTCAAACTCGGTTTCTCAAAAAAAACAGTTTGTGTGTTCAAAAAGTTTTCAGGAGGGAGCCCTACACAAAAAGTGTTGTTTAATTCTCCTTTTTTTAATAATGTGGGACGGTTATACAAGTACTCCTTGCTTAAAAATTGTTTTTAAGCTGTTGCTTGTTACAAGTTATCAACCATAAGGAGTTTAGCGTGAGATATTACGAAACTGTTTTTATTGCCCGTCAAGATGTGACTTCAGCTCAGGTCGAAAGCATGACCCAGCATTTCACCTCGATTGTTAAAAACCACGGCGGAGAAGTTACAAAAACTGAATTTTGTGGCCTTCGACCTTTGGCTTACCCTATTAAAAAGAATAAAAAAGGGCATTATGTCCTGTTAAATATTGCTTGTTCTTTTGATGGCATTGCTGAAATGGAACGTCAAATGAAACTAAACGAAGATGTCCTGCGGTTCTTAAGTGTCCGCGTGGATGCTTTGGATAATAATCCTTCGGCTTTAATGCAACGCCACTATCGTGAAGACAACCATCAGTCTTTCAATGATACTGATTTCGACACCGTTTCTTAAAAGATTTTTTTGATTGAACAAGAGAGTAAAATTATGAGCGATTATACAAACAGACATTCAGAACAGAGTCATGATCGGGCTGAGGGAGGAAAGACAATGGTACGCCGGCAGTTTTTTCGTCGTCGTAAAAGTTGCCCTTTTTCCGGATCGAACCCTTTGAAAATTGACTATAAAGACGTTCGCCTGTTAACAAAATTTGTTTCAGAGCGCGGGAAAATTATTCCAAGCCGTATCAGCTCCGTTTCTTTGAAAAAGCAACGTGAATTGGCGCAGGCTGTTAAGCGGGCACGGTTCTTGGCCCTTATGCCTTACGTCAACGGCTAATTTTTTCAGAGGCGCCTCCTTCTCTTGGCGGCGCCCAAACCTTTTAAGGGTCTAGGATGTTTTCTTTTTCTCATCTATCCCCTTTACAGCAGGCCATTTTGGCAGGTGTTGTTTCGGCCTTTTGGTCGATGGCGGCCCCCTTTATTCCTCTTTTTGGAATCTTTTTGGCTCCCCTTTTTTTAGTACCTCTTTTTTTGGTTAGTTTTTCGCATCCAACCGAATTCCGGTTTTTAGCCTTTATTGCGAGCAGTCTTACGATACTAGTCTTTCAAGGGGTTATGCCCGCCTTCATACTGGTCCTTTTTTATTTTACGCCCTCTCTTTATTTGTCATCCCTTTTCTTAAAAAAATCTTCTTCAGGAACGTTTTCCTATCGTTATGGAGATATTTTATCCAAAATGATCCTAGGCGTTTTATGCGCAGAAATCCTAGGTCTTGTGATTCTTAACAGCCTTAATATTGATTGGCAGGCATCTTTCCATCACCACCTTCAAAAACTTTCTTTTTTAACAGTTGAAAATAAAATTTTTCTTGATCATTTTATTCCCTGGATACCTGGTTTGCTGGGAATTTCTCTTTTAATGACTTTGGTGGCGAATGCCTGCCTTGCCCAGAAAATTCTTTTATCCTTTCAACAGTCTTTACGGTTGCCCCAAGGAATCCAGGACTGGTCTTCCCCCCTTTATTGGGATATCATTTTTATATCGAGCCTGATGATAGAAATTGCGGGAAGCGTTTGGAATCTTTCCTATGCAAACGTTGTTGGTAAAACCATCCTGTCTTTATCAAGTCTACCTTTGCTTTTCATTGGCTTAAGAATTTGTTATTTGAAGCTTTCAAGTTTTTCATCAGGACGAATACTTTTTCGTTTGTTGGTTATTTTGTCCTTTTTGCTTGTTTGGCCGTTACTTTTTGTTGTATTGTTAGGCCTTATTGAGCCATGGTACGGTTTGATGAAACGTTTTCCATCAAGCAATCATTAAGCGGTTTTATTTATTAGGGAGTTTCTAAGATGCAGGTCATCTTATTAGAAAGAATTGAAAAATTGGGTCAAATGGGGCAAACCGTTGCTGTAAAACCTGGGTATGCCCGTAACTTTTTGTTGCCCAAAAAGAAAGCATTGCGCGCAACAGCGGCCAATATCAAGTATTTTGAAGAGCAAAAAGTTCAATTAGAAGCCCATAACCTAAAACGTCGAGGTGAAGCCGAACAATTTGCCCAAAAAATGGGGAAGTTAACTCTAACTCTTATTCGTCCCGCCAGTGAAATTGGACAATTGTATGGTTCTATTCGTTCTCGCGATATTCAAGAGGCTATGCAAGGTGTAGGTTACAGCGTGGAAAAAACACAAATTGCTTTATCAGCTCCCATTAAGACATTGGGAATGCACACGGCCAGGTTGATCCTTCATCCTGAAGTTCATGTTGCCCTGACCATTCACGTTGCCCAATCCGAGGAAGAGGCAGCGGCGCAACTTGAAAAAGAATTTGTGGCAGAAGAAAACCAAGAAGCTTAAGTTTTTCTTAAACTTTTTAACCTAGACTGAAAAAGGCTTTAAGAAGCATTTAAGTCTAGGTTTTTTTATGATCAGCAAAATCTCAACTGTAACTTTTCAAGGAATACAAGCGGAAGAAGTGACGGTTGAAGTTCAGATTTCTCCCGGACTGCCAGCCTTCAATATTGTGGGTCTTGCTGATAAAGCTGTTGGTGAATCTCGGGAACGTGTTCGGGCCAGTTTTCATCATCTGGGCTTAAGCCTCCCAGCAAAACGTATCACCGTCAATTTAGCTCCCGCTGATATTCAAAAAGAGGGATCTCACTACGATTTACCCATTGCCCTTGGCCTTATGGCAGCTATGGAAGTTCTTGACCCTCTTGAACTTTGTCATTTTACGGCCGTAGGAGAATTAGGCCTGGACGGTCGACTGGGTCCTGTGACAGGTGTTTTGCCGGCTGCTATCAATGCTGTCACTCACCATCGTGGACTTATTTGTCCTGCCCAAAGCAGACAAGAAGCAGCCTGGGCTGGAAATCTTAAGATTCTTGCCGCACCCGACCTTCTTTCTTTGGTGAATCATTTTCGTGGCACACAAGTTCTGTCAGAACCGGTCTTGCCGACCCCTTGTTCGTTCGTTCTTCAAAAACCTCAGATCGATTTACAGGACGTAAAAGGGCAAACGATTGCCAAACGTGCCCTAGAAATTGCGGCCGCAGGCGGGCATCATTTGTTAATGATAGGCCCCCCAGGCGCTGGTAAATCGTTACTAGCCCGTTGTTTGGCAGGATTACTGCCCCCTCTTGATCCTGCCGAGGCTCTTGAAGTAACAATGATCCACAGTTTAGCAGGAATCCTCCCTGAAGAAGGGCTTGTCACCCAAAGACCCTTTCGAGACCCTCATCATTCAGCATCTCTTGTAGCTCTGGTGGGAGGGGGAACCCGCGCCAAACCAGGAGAAATTTCTTTGGCCCATCAAGGGGTGTTATTTTTAGATGAACTGCCAGAATTTTCCCGTGCCACTCTTGAATCCTTAAGACAGCCTCTTGAAACAGGAAAAATTGTTGTTTCCCGTGCCAATCATCATGTAACCTATCCTGCCCAGGTACAATTGGTGGCCGCTATGAATCCTTGCCGTTGTGGGTACTTTGGTGATTTAAGCCGTCAATGTCACCGTGCCCCTGTTTGCGCCAGTGATTATCAGGGGAAAATTTCAGGTCCCCTTATGGATCGCTTTGATTTAGTTTTACATGTTCCGGCCTTAAAAGCAAAGGAACTGATCGGAAAAGGACCCCCTGAAACATCTCAGCAGGTCACCCAACGTATTCAAACGGCCTTAAATTTCCAAAAAAATCGCTTTGAGAATGGAGTTTCCTTGAACGCCAGAGTGGATGGGGAATCTTTGCAGAAAATTACCGATCTTAACGAGGAAAGCCGAGATATCCTTACAAAAGCGATTGATAAAATGAAACTTTCTGCCCGCAGTTTTCATCGTGTTTTAAGGGTTGCCAGAACCATCGCTGATTTAGAGCGAAGCCACAGCCTATACCGACATCATATTACAGAGGCCTTAAGCTATCGGATTGAACAAAACAGCCTTAGGCCCTAGTTTTTCCTTCGTGAAGTTTAGATACCCACACCCCGATCTATACCAAAAAATAGCCAGATACTGAAGCCAGCTGAAAAACTGAATTTGGAGAAGAAAAAAACTGTTGGTTTTGTGCGTCTTTTCCACTCCCCGACCTTGAAAATCGATTTGGCCTAAGCATTATCTCAATTTTTTTCAAAATTAACGTTTTGGTAAGGATTTTGGGGATAGGATAAGAAAGAACCTAGGTGATAGAGAGATCCCTTTCTTGAAACAAGAACAAAGGGCCATAAGAAGAATTTTGCCCACCGTTTTTGTAAGGTGGTGGGTGTAGCCCCCCTCCCGTTTAGGGAGGCAGTGGGCGGGGGGTGGTAAAAAAATGAAACTAAAC